>JAJDNY010000102.1 GCA_022340425.1 Desulfobacteraceae bacterium
TGTACCCCGCAGCGACTTCGAGATGCAGCGCAACGCGGAAATTGGGTTTTTTACGGAACTATCAAGAAGCCTGCGGCGTTTACTTTCAGCGAGGAGATCCCCATGGCGCTCCCCTGGCAACGCCTGGCATGCGTCGACACCCCGGAAGGCCGGCTGGAACTCAAGCAGCGCGGCCCCCGGGATTTTCTGATCACCGTCGACGGACGGGTGCTGATGAACAGCACGGCCCAGCGATCCGAAATCGCCCTGGGCCGGATTGCCTGCCGGCACCTGCAACACCACCCGCAGCCCGGAGTGCTGCTGGGCGGCTTGGGCATGGGCTTCACCTTGAAGGCGGTCCTCGACCTCCTGCCGGCCACCGGCCGCGTTCTCATCGCCGAGCTGAACCCCGTCGTTCTGGCGTGGTGCCGGAGGCCGTTGGCCGTGTTGACCGATTCGGCCGTGGACGACCCCCGGGTGACAGTCGAAATCGCCGATGCCGCCCACCTGATTCGCAGGGCCGCCGCCCGGCAGGCGGCTTTCGACGCCATTGTGCTGGACCTCTACACCGGTCCCTACGCCCACACCCACGGCCACAGCGACCCCCTCTACGGCACCGGGGCCATCGCCCGGGCCCAGGCCGCCCTCAAGCCGGGCGGGGTCTTTGCCGTGTGGGGCGAAGACTTCGATCCCGGTTTTGACCGCCGCCTGCGGGCAGGCGGCTTTGCAGTCACTATCGCACGCCCCGGCCGGGGGGGCTTCCGGCACGTGGTTTATCGGGGGTGCAAAGGGGCCCCTCCGAACGGACCCGATCCAAGGTCGACAGCCCGCCTGGAATAGACTTCGCACCCGGCGTCCTCAGGCCCTCGCCGGCAGGGCCTCCCGGCCGCCGCCACCATCGCCCGCGCCCGCCGCAGGCGGAAATCGCGCATCACCTGACACCCCTGACTGCAACTGCGACAGCCGGGATCGCCCAGGCCGATCCAAAACGGCCGCTGCCGGCGGGCCGCCTCCTGGCGGGCGATGCAGGTGTTGACGGGAATGGTGGCGCTGTATTTTTCACAGTACATCTGGGCTCCTTTCACCAGGGCCTGGTTCGGCGCGCTACAACCCGCCGCTTTCTCCGGCCTTGGATTGATAGCGGTCCATTCCCTTGTGGCACCCGATCTTTCAGGGAGTTTTCAGATTGTGTTAGGGCTGGGTTAAAAGCGGTGCCGGCGCGCGCCCCGACAGCCGGGGAAAACGCTTGACAGGAAAGGGGGGCGATGATTTACCGAAACTATTCCCCCGGCGGGCGAAAGCAATGCGCGTCAACCGCATCCATGGGCCCCCGGCGGGATAGATCGAGCCGAAACCCACACGAAAGGAGAAATTATGAAACGTTTGCTGTTGGTTCTGCTGGCTGCGGCCCTCCTGGTTTGCCCTGTGATGGCGGGGGCCAAGACCCTGCGCCTGGCCATGGACGCCGACCCCGTATCCCTCGACCCGCATGTGCAGCTCTCCGGGGGCATGCTTCAATACTCCCACATGGTCTATGACCCCTTGGTGCGCTGGACCAAGACCATGGATTTCGAGCCCCGCCTGGCCGAGAAGTGGGAACGCCTCGACCCTCTGACGCTGCGCTTTTTCCTGCGCAAGGGCGTCAAGTTTCACTCCGGCAACCCCTTTACCGCCAAAGACGTCGTCTGGACGCTGGCCCGGCTTAAAAAAAGCCAGGATTTCAAGGGGCTTTTCGAGCCTTTCGGGGAAGCCGTGGCGGTCGACGACCACACCGTCGACATCAAAACCAACAAACCCTACGGCCTGACCCTCAACATGTGCACCTACATCTTCCCGATGGATTCGGCTTTCTATTCCGGAACCGACGAGAAAGGCCTGGCCAAGGACGCCATCGTCAAGACCGAGCACTCCTTTGCCAACGAGCACGAATCGGGCACCGGCCGCTACTTCGTGGAAACTCGGGAACAGGGCCAGAAATGGGTTCTCAAGGCTTTCCCTGAATACTGGGACAAAAACGCGGGCAACGTCGACACCATCGTCCTGACCCCCATCGCCGAGGATGCCACCCGCCTGGCGGCCCTGCTGGCGGGCGACGTCGACTTCATCATGCCGGTGCCCCCCCAGGATTTCGACCGCATCGAGAAGACCAAAGGGATCCAGCTGATCACCATGCCCGGCTCACGGATCATCACCTTTCAGCCCAACCAAAAGCGTCGCGCCGAGTTCAAGGACGCGCGCGTGCGCCAGGCGATGGTTTACGCCGTCAACAACGCGGGTATCGTCCAGAAGATCATGAAGGACCGCGCCACGGCCGCCGCCCAGAACTCCCCCAACGGCTACCTGGGCTACGCCGAAGAGCTCACGCCGCGCTTTGACCTCAAAAAGGCCCAGGCATTGATGAAGGAAGCCGGCTACGAGAAGGGGTTTACCGTTTCCATGATCGCCCCCAACAACCGCTACGTCAACGACGAGAAAATATCCGAGGCGGTGGCCTCGATGCTCTCCAAAATCAACATCAAGGTGGAGCTCAAGACCATGCCCAAGGCCCAGTACTGGGACGAGTTCGACGCCCAGGTGGCCGACATCCAGATGATCGGCTGGCACTCCGACACCGAGGATTCCGCCAACTTCTACGAGTTTCTCTACATGTGCCCCAACAAGGAGACCGGCTACGGCCAGTACAACTCCGGCAACTACTGCAACCCCAAGGTGGACGAGCTGACCCTGGCCTCCCAGACCGAAACCGATCTGGCCAAGCGCGCCGCCATGCTGCAGGAAGTCGAGCGCATCCTTTACAATGAAGCGGCCTTTATTCCGCTGCACTGGCAGATGCTCTCGTGGGCCGGCAGCGACAAGCTCAAGAACGCCAACGACATCGTCAACGTCATGAACTTCCCCTACTTCGGGGATCTGGTGATGGAATAGGCAAGGCGCACTGACCCATGATCGCTTTTTTTATCCGCCGCGTAACACAGGCCGTTTTCGTGATGCTGGTGATCAGCCTGATCGGGTTCACCATCAAGCAGTCGGTGGGCGACCCGGTGCGGGAGATCACCGGCATCTCGGTTTCGGCTGCGGAGCGCGACGCCCTGCGGGAAAAACTCGGTCTGAACGACCCGTTTCTGGTGCAGTGGGGACGGTTTCTGGGCCGGGCCCTGCAGGGAGACCTCGGCAACTCCTTTTATTTCAAGCGGCCGGCCATGCAGGTGATTCTCAGCAAGGCGCCAGCCACGCTTGAACTGGTTTTCTCAACCTCCATGCTGGTGATTCTGCTCTCGATCCCCATCGGCATCTACGCGGCCATCCTGCCGCGCGCGTGGCTGTCGCGTTTTTTCATGGGAGTCAGTATCGTGGGCGTGTCCATCCCGGTCTTTCTGACGGCCATCCTCTTGATCTATGTCTTTTCGGTGGGCCTGGGGTGGCTGCCGTCCTTCGGCCGCGGCGAGCTGGTGACGCTCTTTCCGGGCTGGCAGTCGGGCTACTTCACCGCCGACGGGCTCAAGCACCTGATCCTGCCGAGCATCGCCCTGTCCTCCATCATGCTGCCGCTCTTCATCCGCCTGATCCGCGCCGAGATGAAGGAAGTTTTAGAAACCGAGTACGTCAAGTATGCCCGCGCCAAGGGACTTAAACCCTGGCGGGTGCTGCTGGTGCACGCCTTCAAGAACACCCTGCTTCCGGTCATTACCGTGGGCGGCGTGCAGCTCGGCACCCTGATCGCTTTCACGATCCTGACCGAGACGGTGTTCCAGTGGCAGGGCATGGGCGCCATGTTCATCGAGGCGGTGGATCGCGCCGACACTTCCCTGATCGTGGCCTACCTGGTTTTTGTGGGCATCCTTTTCGTTACCGTCAACACCTTGGTGGATCTGATCTACGGCCTGGTCAACCCCATGGTCCGCATCGCCGGGAGGAAATGACCATGCAGGGGTGGCGACGGTTTAAAAGCTCCTATTTTCTGCACAGTTTTCTGCGCGACCCCATGGCCATGGGCAGCTTCATCTGTTTGGCGGCCCTGGTGATCATCAGTTTCGGGGCGCCTCTGATAGCACCCCACGACCCCTACGACACCAGTACGATCGACATCATGGATTCGGAAGTGCCGCCGGCCTGGCTGGAGCAGAGCGATGCGCGCTTTCCGCTGGGAACCGATTCCCAGGGGCGCGACATGCTCTCCACCATGCTCTACGGAATGCGGGTGTCGATCCTCATCGGGTTGGGAGCGGTGGCCCTGCAAGCACTCATGGGCATCTGCGTTGGACTGGTGGCCGGCTACCGCGGCGGGCGCTTCGATGCCTTCCTGATGCGCCTGGCGGACGTGCAGCTCTCGTTTTCGACCTATATGGTGGCCATCTTTTTCGGTGCCCTGTTCCAGGCCGCTTTCGGCATGGGCAGGTACGAGCAGCTGGCCATCCCCCTGCTGATCATCATCATCGGCTTTGCCGAGTGGCCCCAGTACGCCCGGACCGTGCGGGCCTCGGTGCTGGCGGAGAAAAAAAAGGAATACGTCGAAGCCGCCCGGGTCATCGGCCTGCCCCCGCGCCGGATCATGTGGCGCCACATTCTGCCCAACACCCTCACCCCGGTGCTGGTGATCTCCACCGTCCAGGTGGCCAACGCCATCATGAGCGAGGCGGCGCTTTCCTTCATCGGGCTGGGCATGCCGGTCACGCGCCCTTCCCTGGGCTCACTGATCAAGGCCGGTTTCGACTACATCTTCAGCGGCTCGTGGTGGATCACGCTCTTTCCGGGGCTGGCCCTGGTAATCCTGATTCTTTCCATCAACCTGCTGGGCGACTGGCTCCGCGACTTTCTCAACCCCAAGCTTTACAAGGAGTAGCCGTGGCCCGGGAACCGCTTTTGTCCGTCAGGGATCTGGAAATCAAGTTCAGGCTGCGCCACGGCGACCTGACCGCCGTCAACCGGGTAAGCTTCGACCTGGCGCGGGGAGACCGTCTGGGGATTGTGGGCGAGTCCGGCGCGGGCAAGTCCGTAACCGGTTTCGGGATTCTCAATCTGGTGAGCAAACCCGGCTACATCGCCGGCGGCCGCCTGACCTTCGAGGGGCGCGAGCTGACGGCGCTGCCGGAGGAGGAGCTGAGAAAGATCCGCGGCAACCGGATCAGCATGATCTTCCAGGACCCGATGATGACCCTGAACCCGGTGCTCACCATCGGCACCCAGATGGTGGAGACGATTCTGGCCCATAGGTCGATCAGCCGGGCGGAAGCCACCGAGATCGCCCTGGACCGCATCCGCAAAGTGGCTATTCCCTCTCCGGAAAAGCGTCTCCAGCAGTACCCCCACGAATTTTCCGGCGGCATGCGCCAGCGCATTGTGATCGCCATCGCGCTCTTGAACGCGCCGGCGCTGATCATCGCGGACGAACCCACCACCGCCCTGGACGTGACCATCCAGGCCGACATCATGGCCCTGCTGCTGGGTCTGTGCGAATCCGATAAAATGGGGTTGATCCTGATCACCCACGATCTGGCGGTGGTCTCCCAGGTTGCCCAACGGATTGCCGTCATGTATGCCGGAACGATCGTGGAGATCGGCCCCACCGATCAGGTCGCCAACAATCCCCAGCACCCTTACACCCGGGGTCTGCTGGGCGCCCTGCCCCAGCGGGTTCCCCGGGGCAAACGGCTCAACCAGATTCCGGGCATGATGCCCAACCTCACCCGGGTGCCCGAGGGCTGCCCTTTCAACAACCGCTGTACGCTGTGCGAAGAGATCTGCCGCCGTCGGGTGCCGCCGCTGGAACCCAAGGCGACCGGATGCCTGGCGGCCTGCCACCTGCTGAACTGAGGGACCAAGGAAGCCTTATGAAGACCAACACGCTGGTCAGTATCCGAGACCTCTACAAGCACTTCGACATCTCGGGCGGATGGCTGGACCAGGTCAGGTTCGAGGGCGGGCGTTTTTCCCGCAGGCAAACCCTGGTGAGGGCCGTCAACGGCGTCAGTTTCGACATCCTTGAAGGCGAAACGGTCAGCGTGGTGGGTGAAAGCGGCTGCGGCAAGTCGACCCTGGCCCGTACAGTGATGCGCCTGTACCCGCCCGAAGCCGGCGAGGTCCACTACCGCGGCAAGCGCATCGACCACCTGTCCCGAGAGCGTCTCAAGCCTTACCGCACCCGGATGCAGATGGTCTTTCAAGACCCCTACGCCTCGCTCAACCCCCGCATGAGCGTGCGCCAAATCCTGGAGGAGCCCATCCGCTTTCACCGGCCGGGAATTTCCGTTGGCGAGGGTCAGGACAGGGTTGCCGAAGTCATGCGCCAGGTGGGCGTCGACCCGGAATGGCAGGAGCGCTACCCCCACGAGTTCTCCGGCGGCCAGCGCCAGCGGATTTCCATCGCCCGGGCCCTGGCGGTGGACCCCGAATTCATCGTGGCCGACGAGCCCATCGCGGCCCTGGATGTCTCCATCCAGGCCCAGATCCTCAACCTGATGATGGAACTCCAGGAAAAGCGCAGCCTGACATACCTTTTCATCAGCCACGACCTTTCGGTGGTAGAGCACATATCCAGCCGGGTCGCTGTCATGTACCTCGGCACCCTGTGCGAACTGGCCACCATCGATGCCCTTTTCGAGCGGCCGCGTCACCCCTACACCCAGGCGCTGCTTTCCGCCATCCCGAGGTTGGGGGAAAAAGGCTTTCAGCACGAACGCCTCAAGGGTGACGTACCCACCCCCATCAACCTCCCCACGGGCTGCGTCTTTCACGGACGCTGCCCGCATGCCGACGCGCGCTGCGCGCGCGAGGTGCCGAGGCTGCGACCCAGCGGCCAAGAGACCCGGGTGGCCTGCCACGGGGTGGAAGAAGGCCGCCTGCCGGGCTGAGCCGGCCCGAAGGCCGGCTTTACCGTCTTTCCGTCTACTGCGCCTCGAACAGGCTGCGATACTGGCCGTAGCCCTCCTTTTCAAGCGCACCGCTGGGGATGAAGCGCAGCGCGGCCGAGTTGATGCAGTAGCGCAGGCCGGTGGGTGGCGGGCCGTCCTCGAAAACGTGCCCCAGGTGGGAGTCGGCATGCCGGCTGCGCACTTCGGTACGCACCATGAAGAGGCTGCGGTCGCTGCGGGTAACGACGTTTTCGGGCTCAAGCGGCCGGGTGAAGCTGGGCCAGCCGGTGCCGGAATCGAACTTGTCGGTGGAGCTGAAGAGCGGCTCGCCGCTGACCACATCCACGTAGATCCCCGGTTCCTTGTTGTCCCAGTAAGCGTTGCGGAAGGGCGGCTCGGTGCCGTCCTGGCGGGTGACCTGATACTGCAGCGGGGTCAGGCGGCTGCGCAGGACGTCGTCGTCCGGCCGGGTGTAGACCGGTTTTGCGGCGGCCTCGTTGGTGATAACGGCCGGGTCCCGGTCCCCCCAGACCTGCCGGATGAACTGATCCCGGCCCGAGTGGCGCCGGTAGGAGCTGTAGCGCTCCGGGCTCTTCTTGTAGAAGTCCTGGTGGTAGTCCTCGGCCGGATAAAACGCGGTGAACGGGAGGATGGGGGTCACCACCGGGGCTGCGAAAACGCCGGCGTCGGCCAGGGCCGCCTTGGAGGCCTCCGCCTCCCGGCGCTGGTCGTCGTCATGGTAGAAGATCGCGGTCCGGTACTGGGGCCCGCGGTCCACGAACTGCCCACCGCCATCGGTAGGGTTGACGTGGCGCCAGAAGACCTCCAGCAGCCGGCGGTAGCTCACCTCGCGCGGGTCGAAATGAACCTGAACGGCCTCGTAGTGGCCGGTCCGGCCCGAGGAAACCTGCTGGTAGGTGGGGTTTTGTTCGGGCCCGCCGGTGTAGCCAGAGACCACCCGCACCACCCCGGCGACCTTCTCAAAATCCGATTCGCTGCACCAGAAACAGCCGCCGGCAAAGGTGGCCACTTCCAGCCCCTCCTCGCCGGGGGACGGGCCCCCTTCGGCGGCCCCGCTTTTGCGCGGACCCGAGGCGGGGCCGAGCATCATGGCCATCACGGCCATACCCATGATGGGAAACCAGAGTTTCATATCTTCGCTCCTTTTGCAGGTTACAGGCATGATCTTGATTTCATGGTTGTGGCGTAACACACCCAATATAAAACACGCCGACCGAAAATCACCACCGGGATCGGCGCGGGATCAGAAACGCACGGGGTAAACTTCAAAACCCGTTTGGATGCCGTTTTTTCGAAGGGATCGATCGGGCAAAAAAATTGTGGGACCAGCCCCAAAAGGGGTCACAGTAAAGGCAGGGAAAGCGCCTTAATGGGCCTTGCGGGGTTTGGCGCGGCGGGTGGCCGGGGCCTGCAGGGGGTCGTCC
Organism: Desulfobacteraceae bacterium; assembly: GCA_022340425.1. NCBI lineage: Bacteria > Pseudomonadati > Thermodesulfobacteriota > Desulfobacteria > Desulfobacterales > Desulfobacteraceae > Desulfobacteraceae bacterium. The sequence continues at coordinate 8,273 of JAJDNY010000102.1, forward strand.
GGCCACGGGTGGCGGGGGTAGCGGCCGCGCATCTCCCTTTTGACGGCCTGATAGGCGTTTTGCCAGAAATGGGCCAGATCCCGGGTGACCTGCAGGGGGCGGCCCGCCGGGGAGAGCAGGTGCAGGACCACCGGCACCCGCCCGCCGGCCACGGCGGGGGTGACAGACGCGCCGAACACCTCCTGGATGCGCACGGCCAGCACCGGCGGGTCCTGGCCGTAGTCCAGTGGCAGGCGCGAGCCGCTGGGAACCGTCAGATGGGTGGGTGCCAGAAAGTCCAGCCGGCGGCGCTGCTCCCAGTCCAGCAGACCCTCCAGGGCCTGCTTCAGGGCCGCCGGGGTGAGGTCCTTGAGTCGCAGCAAACCGCCAAGCGAGGGGCCCAACCAATGGGCCAGGTTCTCCAGCAGCGCCTCGTCCGAGAAATCCGGCCAGCGGCCCCCCTGCCCTGCGGCCAACCGGCCGGCAAAGAGCACCCGCTGGCGCCAGCGCTGCAGCGCCGGGGTCCACGGCAGGCAGCCCAGCCCGCTTTGGCGGATGCCCGCCAGCAGGGCGGCCTGCACTCGCCCGGCATCCGGTGTAGCCAGCGGCCGGCTGGCGAGCACCAGGGCCCCCAGACGGGTAGTCTCGCGGACCGTCACCGCCTGCCGGCCGGGGTCCCAGGAAATTTCCTGACAGCGGCGGATCCGGTCGCCAAACTGATCTTCCAGGGTGACCACGTCGTAGCCGGCGGCTAAGAAAACGCGCGCCTCGCGCCGGTCGCCGTCCAGATGCGCGGCCACCACATAGTCGGCAGCGGCCAGCGGCTCTGCCGCGTCGAAGACCGCCCCCCGGCCGCAGACCATTAGAAAGCGCCCCGCGCAGCCTGGGCGGCGGCGGGCCACCCGCTCGGGGTAGGCCCAGGCCAGAAGCCGCCCGAGATCGCGGCCGCCTGAGCGTCCCGCGCCGAGCTTCAAGCGGCGGCGCAGCTGGGCGGCTGCGCGCAGAATCTGCCGCCCGGCGGCTGGGTCCAGGGCCGGCCCGGGCAGCGGCCGACCGGCCGCCAGGGCCTCCAGCGCATCGACGCGCAGCTGCAGGTCGCTATCGCCCTGACCGGGCGGAAAGTGCAGGGGGTCGCGTTCGCTGAGGATTGCGGCCAAAAGCGCGGCCAGCGATCCCTGCCCTTGGGCCGCGGCCATCAGCAGCATGTGGGCCAGGCGCGGATGCAGGGGCAGCTGGGACATGGCGCGGCCGTGGGCGGTCACCCGCCCGCCGGCGTCAAGCGCCCCCAGAGCGTCCAAGAGCTCCCGGGCCTGGGCAAAGGCCGCCGCCGGGGGCGGGTCCAGCCAGGACAGTTCACCCGGGGCGGCCACGCCCCAGACGGCGAGCTCCAGTGCCAGCCCGGCCAGATCGGCCTCCAGAATTTCGGGCGGGCTGAAGGCCGCCAGTGAGGCGTCGGTTTCGGGGGACCACAGGCGGTAGCAGACCCCCGGCTCACTCCGGCCGGCCCGCCCCCGCCGCTGCTCGGCCGCGGCCCGAGAAATTCGGCGGGTGACCAGGCGGGTCATACCGCTGGCCACATCGACCTGGGCCTGGCGGCAAAACCCGCTGTCCACCACCACCCGCACCCCCTCGATGGTCAGGCTGGTCTCCGCGATATTGGTGGCCAGGACCACCTTGCGGCGGCCGGCCGGCGCCGGTTCGACGGCCCGGTCCTGGGCCGCCCGGGGCAGGCCGCCGTAAAGGGGGTGGATCTCCCAGCCGGGACCCGGACCGGCATCCTGCAGGAGCCTGGCGACCCGCCGGATCTCGGCGGCACCGGATAGAAAAGCCAGGATGCTGCCCGCCTCCCGGCGCGCCGCCCGCTGCACGGCGGCCGCCGTGGCGCGTTCGATGGAAAGGCCCGGCCGCGGCGGCAGGTAAACGGTTTCAACCGGCCAAATGCGGCCGCGGCAGCCTATCAGCGGCGCCCCGCCCAGCAGACGGCCCAGCGGCGCGGCCTCCAGGGTGGCGGACATCACCAGCAGGCGCAGCGCTTGGTTCAAGGCCGCCTGCAGATCCAGACACAGCGCCAGGGCCAGGTCGCCGTCCAGGCTGCGCTCGTGAAACTCGTCGAAGATCACCGCCCCCACCCCCTCCAGGGCCGGGTCGCGCTGCAGCAGGCGGGTCAGCACCCCCTCGGTGACCACCTCGATGCGGGTCTCGGGACCCACCCGGCTGTCCAGGCGCACCCGGTAGCCTACGGTTTGGCCCACTTCCTGGCCCATCTGGCGGGCCATGTAATCCGCCGCCCGGCGGGCGGCCATGCGCCGGGGCTCCAGCAGAATCAGGCGCTTGCCCGCCAGCCAGCACTCCGTCAACAGGGCCGGCGGCACGCGGGTGGTTTTACCGGCCCCGGGGGGCGCCTGCAGGACGACGTTGGGGCTGTCCCGCAGGGCCTGTTTGAGATTGGCCAAAATAGTGTCGACCGGAAGTGGCATCATGGGTTTGGGGGCGTTTCGGAAGCGAAGGCCATCGGGCGGTCACTTCCCGTTGCCAAAACCGCTGGCCGGCCCCTTGCCCGGCACTCAGGGGCCGGCCGGATCCGGAGCGGAGGGGATGTAGGGGGCCTCACCCTGGCAGCCTTTGCAAATGCCGCCGGTGGAAAGGGGATAGGGCTCGCCACAGACGGGGCAGATGGTGATCGGGCCTTTGCCGTGCTTGCCTAAGAAAGGGGGTGCGACCCGAACTGCGCACACCCCCAGGACCCGCTCGCCGGCCGCATGGATTTCGGCAAAAAGGCGCTCGATATCCTGTTCTTGTTTGGGCTTGCGTTTGTTAAGCCAGGTGTCAAATTCCGGCCAGGCATGCAGTTTCGCGGCATCGATGAACACCCGCACGCCGCTGCCGTCCGTCTTGTCGTAAAGCGCGACGGCAAAGCGCCCCAAATCGACGATCCGCAGCCAGCCGTTGCCGATGGTGCAGGGGGTCAGGAGCTGAACCGCATCGGGAAGACAGCTGCGGGTCTCGCAGAAGGCGTCAAAAATCAGGTCCCGCGGCAGGCGCGCCATGGCCAGGCTCACCATCTTGACGCCGATCACCAGGCCGGGGGCCAGATGGCCGTGAAACCCGCGGATCAGCTCCAGGGCCTGGTCGTAGCTGAAACGCCGCCCGCGGTAATCGCGGCACCAACCATCCTGGGCGGGGAAGACCGCGGCCGGTTCCCGGTCGGGGGCCTTGGGTTCGGCCGCGGATTTGCTGGGTAAAGGTGGGTTCATGACTCCTCGTGTGGTCGGCCGGCTGCCGATCGGGTTTGCCGCCGGATTAGAGCGTGATCTTCGCTTCGTTGCCGCTGACGGAAACCCCAAAGGTTTTGAGCGCCCCACGGGCGGCCCCCGAAAGGGGCTCGCCGTTGTATGAATAGGTCGATTTGGACACGCTGCAGCACTGCAGCCGGTCAGTACCGGGCAGCGGGTCGATGCGGCGTCCCATGTGGCTGCAGCGGTTGCCAAAGGCGTGCAAAGCACCGTCCTGTGCGCGCACAACCAGCAGTCTTTGGGGCAGCCCGCGGCCCTCCAGGCGCAGCGCCCCGCCCGCCGGGGCAAGCTCGGGCAAACGCGCCAGATCCAATCTGACCGTTCGGCCCGCAACCGACCAGGCCGCCGCGCAGGCCGGCGCCGGGGTTTCACAGATGCCCAAGATGCGCTTTAAAAATTTCATTCGGGTCTCCCGGGGCAGGGAAAAAATCTTTCACGAACACAAGAGGGGTATCAGAAGAAATGACAGATGGCAATGAGGTCATGGCGCAGTATTTCGAAGTCTATAGAAACCTCCAGCGGCAGGCCCCGGGAAGCCCCCAAAGCACCCGTAGGATTTCAGAGAGCCGACTGACCGCAGCGGCTAATCTTCCGTCATCAGCCGGCTGGTCACACAGGCCCGGCAGGTGCCGGAGCGAAAACGGGCGGCATCGGAGAGTGACAGCACCCCGACCACCGCCGGAGCTTCGGTGCCGGTGACAAAAAGCCGCTGGACGTCCGTCAGCAGCATCTGCTGGATCGCCTCGGAGAGCAGCGCCTGGGCGCTGCAGACGGCCACCGGCGAGGTCATGACCCTCTCGGCGGCGGCAGCGGTGGGCTCCCCGTGCAGGTAGGCCACCATCAGGTCGGTCTTGGAGACCACCCCCAGCGGCTCGCCCCGGGCGCCGGCAACCAAAACCGCCCCGAAGCGGTGGGCGGAAAGGGTCTCGACCACCGTTTCAATGGGGTCCCCGGGACCGCAGGCCGCCCCCAGCGGGCTCATCACCTCCCCGACCCTCAGCCGGGCCAGGGCCCCATCCGGCGTTTTGGCCTTGCGCCGGCTCTGGCTGCAAAAGCGGCAGAAGCGGTAGAGCAGCCCGACGATGTCGGCAAACGCGATGACCCCCACGATTTCCGCGGGCCCGGCGCCGCGCACGTAGAGCCGGTGGATCCCCTCCTGCCGCATCAGGTCGAGGGCGTCCTCCAGCCCGTCATCGGGAAAGCAAAACCGCGGCGGCCCGGCCAGAATATCCGCTACGGGAGTTTCCAGTGGCAGGCCGGCGTAGTAGGCGCCCATCAGGTCGGTCCGGGACACCACCCCGATCGGCGCTCCCGCCGCCGGGGCGTCCACCAGCAGCGCGTTGCCCTTGAACTTGACCATGCGCCGGATGCAGGCCGCCAGTGAACGGTCGGCGGCCATCCGCTGCACGTCGCGGCGCATGGCCTCTTTGACCTGCAGGCCGGTCAGCACGCTGCGTTGTTCCACAATCGGCATGGTTCCTCCCTGTTCCCGGATCACGGTGCAGGCCTCGGACTGCGGCGGGGGCGCCGCGGCAGGCGACGGGCGGTTTCGACTTAAGCGACGAAGCGCCGCAGGAGGTGGTAGAAAAGATCCGAGCGATAGACGATCCCCACCACCGCCTCGCCCTCGACCACCGGCACCCGGCGGATGTGGCGCTTGATCATCAAATCGACGATGACCAGAAGATGGGTGTCCGGCTTGATGGTGACGAGCTCAGTGGTCATGATGTCGGCGACCCGGATGTTCCGAACACGCGCCAGCAGCCCCTCGAAAATCGGTTCGGGGTCGACATCCTCGATTTCGCCCCAGATCTCCACGTGCTTGGGCTGGATGAAGAGCAGGATGTCGTGCATCGACAGCATCCCCACCAGCCGGCCGCCGCTGTCGGTGACCATCATGCCGAAGATTTTTTTCCCCTCGGCGTCGCTGCTGGTCTTGAAGCGCCTGACCGCCATGGCGATCGTGTCCTCGGGCTGCAGGCAGTGAAACCGGGTGTCCATCACCTCGCGCGCGATCATCGCGGACCTCCCAATCTGAGGGTATTGGTAAAAAAAAACTGAAACCGGGGCCGCCGGAGGCCGGACCGGCGCGCCGTCTAGATCCGGTCCGGATCGAAGCCCAGGGCGGCCACCGCCCGACGGTCCCCGGGCCGCCCGCGCTGCTTGAGGTGGCGGGCGATGGCCAGGCGTTGGGCCTCGGGCTTGTTCTGGAGCAGGTCGCTTTTGGCCGTGATGGATGCGGGGGTCACCTCGACCACCGTGCAGGCCCTGCAGGCCGGCATGTCCGCGGTGACCGGCACGAAATTTCCGCCGGGTTCGTGGTGCGCCACCAGCGCGTTTAAGGCCGCAACCTTGCGCGGCCCGTCGGGCACCACCGCCGCGGTTCCCCGGATGATGACACAGTGGTAGAGCTGGTGCAGGTTGCAGCTGCCGCGGTCCGGATAGAAGCCCACATCCAGGTAAGCCAGGGGGATGTCGACCTCGAAACAGACCCTGGGCTCGCGGGCGATGTTGTCCAGCTTTTCCCCGGCCGGCGCGCAGTGGAAGAAGATATTGCCCTCGAAAAAGACGTAGTTGACCGGGGTGATGTATGGGGTGCCGTCGGCGCCCACCGTCGCCAGGCGGCCGATGGTGGCGGCCACCAGAATCGCCGTGATTTGCGCCGGGTCGCTCACCTCGCTGTGTTTGCGTCGCATGCCGCTAGTTTCCTTTCGTTTTTCTCGGGCCTTCGGCGGCTCAATCCGCAGCCGTTGGGACCCGTCACCGATCCACCCGCCACACCGGCCGCAGACCGCCGCGGGGCGTCCGAAACGCCCCGGGTAGGGACTTTTTGCCTGCTCTTTTTTTCTTGTCAACAAAACAATTTGATTTCAAGAGAAAACCATGCTTGAATAATTTCAATTCATTTTTTTAGGCCGCCATTTTTACCCGAAGGTCTTTTATGCGAATACCGGCTGACCCGCCAATCACCCCGCCGGCCGCGCTTCTGGCAGGACCTCCCGCCGCTCGGCCGTCTTTCGCACCCCGCTTCCTCAAGATCGGTAAACCGCCCGACCTGTAAACCCGCCTGCCCATCCGGCGGGTCATTCTCGACAGCCTTCCGGCACCCGCCAGCCGGCTGGCCGCAGTCGCCGGGATCCAGGTTACACGCCCATGACCCGAACATAGGAAGGTCGGTTCGATGCCGAACCCCTTTGAATCCGAAAAGACGATGCCCCTGATAAATGAAACGGAGGCCGCAACGCCCCCGGAGGACGGCCTGGGGCTGCTGGTGCGCGGCATCAACAAACGCTTTGGGGATGTGACAGCCCTCAGCGATGTGGACCTGCGCGTCAGGGCCGGCGAGTTTTTCACCCTCCTGGGGCCCTCGGGGTGCGGTAAGACAACCCTGCTGCGGATCATCGCCGGCCTGGAGCTGCCGGATTCAGGGACGGTCCGCCTGGCCGGCGCCGACATCACGGCCCTGCCGGCCGCCAAGCGCCAGGTCAACACCGTTTTCCAGAGCTACGCCCTCTTTCCCCATCTGAACATTTTCGAGAACGTCGCCTTCGGCCTGCGTTCGCGCAAATTCGCCGCCGACGAGGTCGCGCGCCGGGTCACGCGCCGCCTGGAGATGCTGGGCTTGGATGAGATGCGCAGCCGCTTTCCCCATCAGCTCTCCGGCGGCCAGAAGCAGCGCGTGGCCCTGGCCCGGGCGCTGGTCAACGAACCGGAGATTCTGCTCTTGGACGAGCCGATGTCCGCCCTGGACGCCCGCCTGCGGGCCCAGGTGCAGGTGGACCTGCGCCGGCTGCAGCGCAAGCTGAAGAAAACTTTCATCCTGGTCACCCACGACCAGAGCGAAGCCCTGGTCTGCAGCGACCGGCTGGCGGTCATGCGCGGGGGGCGCATCATCCAGCTGGGCACCCCCGAGGAGGTCTACGAGACCCCCAGAAACAGCTACGTCGCCCAGTTCCTGGGGGCGGCCAACCTCATCACGGCCGAGCGCGAGGCCAAGGGCATCCGCACGCCCATCGGGTTTCTGCAGCTGAAAAAAACCCCGCCCTGGCAAAAGGGCACCGTGGCGATCCGCCCCGAGTGGATCCAGGTCGCCGAGAACCAGCCGGCGCTCAACGGCATTCGCGCCCGGGTGACCGAAACGATCTATCGCGGCACCAATGTCGACCTCTGGCTGGACCCCGGGCCGCTGCGGATCCGCACCAACCGCCACCGGGGCCTGAAGCCCGGCGACCAGGTGTGGCTTGAGCTGCTGCCCGAGCGGCTGGTGCCGCTGGAGGAGACCGAGGATGCATAGACTGCTGGTCTGGTACGGAGAGTTGACCACCCGCCGCAGCCTGCTGCGGCGCGGGGCGCTGTTTCTGATTCCCGGCATGCTCTGGCTGGTGGTCTTCATCGTCCTGCCGGGCCTGGTGCTGGTGGCGGTGAGCCTGGCCACCCGGGGAAGCTACGGGCAGCTGGAGTGGCAGTTCACCCTGGAGAACTACAAGCGCCTGGCCGGTTTCAGCCTCTTCGGCTGGACCGCGGACTACCTCATGATCCTGTGGCGCTCGGTGGTGGTGGCTTTCTTCACCACCCTGATCTCGGTGGTCCTCTCCTATCCACTGTGCTTCTTCATCGCCGCCCGGCCCGCACGCAGCCGCTACCTGTGGCTGACCCTGGTGATCATCCCCTTCTGGACCAACATGGTCATCCGCACCTACGCCTGGTTTCTGATCCTGGCCCCGGAGCTGCCCTTCGCCCGGCTGGCGGCCTATTTGGGGTTCATTGCCGAAGGGGCGCCCCTTTACCCCAACGCCTTCGCCGTCTACATCGGCATGGTTTCGATGTTCCTGCCCTTCGTGGCCCTGCCCCTTTACGCCAGCGTCGAGCGCCTGGACTGGAACCTGGTGGAGGCCGCCAACGATCTCTACGCCGGGCGCACCCGGGTCTTCACCCAGGCCATCGTACCCCAGACCCTGCCGGGCCTCTCGGTGGGGATCGTCCTGACCTTCGTGCCGGCCATGGGCATGTTCGTGGTCCCGGACCTGTTGGGCGGGGCCAAGTACATGCTGGTGGGCAACCTCATCCAGCAGCAGTTCGGCACTAGCCGCGACTGGCCCTTCGGCGCCGCGGTGAGCATGGCCCTGATGGCGCTGACCATGATCAGCCTGCAACTCTACCGCCGCCGCAGCAAGGAGATCGCCTACGTATGAGGCGCACCCACCCCGTCATCGCCGCCCTGGCCCTGGTGACCATGGGGTTTCTCTACCTGCCGCTTTTGGGGGTCGCGGTTTTCTCGGTCAACTCGGCCCGCCGCGGGCTGATCTGGAAGGGCTTCACCCTGGACTGGTACCTCAA
>JAJDNY010000103.1 GCA_022340425.1 Desulfobacteraceae bacterium
CCGCAGCCCTGGGGCGCGACCGACGTGATCGGCAAGCCCCTGCCCCGGGTGGACGCTTACGAACGGGTGAGCGGCACGGCGGTTTATCCCTCCGATGTGGTTCTGCCCGCCATGTGCTACGGCGCGATTCTGCGCTGCCCCCACCCCCATGCCAAGGTCAAGGGGGTCGACCTGGGGACGGCCGCCAAGATGTCCGGCGTACGCGCCGTCCTCGGGCCGTCCTCGCCGCAGGCCGACCTGGCCTGGTCGTTTCGCGATGTCGCATCCCGGCTTTTCGATCCGGTCTGCCGGTTCGAGGGCGAGACCGTGGCCGCCCTAGCGGCAGATACACCCGATCAAGCCTGGGACGCCGCCCGGGCGATCAAGGTGGACTATGAGGTGCTCGGCCACGTTGACGACGAACGCAAGGCCTTAGATGGAGATGCCCCCCGCATCCACGAGGGGGGTAACGAGGTCAAGACCGACCGCTACACGCGCGGGGATGTGGAAAAGGGGTTCGCCGAGGCGGATGTGGTTCTCGAACAGCACTACCGCACCGAAGCCGAGGTGCACACACCCCTGGAGCGGCACGGCTGCGTGGCCAGCTGGGACGGCGACAGGCTGACCCTCTGGGAATCCACCCAGGGCGTCTATGCCGTGCAGTCCCGGGTAGCCGAGGTGTTGGGTCTCCCCCTGGCCAAGGTGCGTGTCATCGGGCACTATGTGGGCGGCGGCTTCGGCAGCAAGCTGCGGGCCGGCAAGTATTCGGTCATCGCGGCGCTTCTGGCCCGCAAGGCGGCCCGGCCGGTCAAACTCTTCCTGCCCCGGGAGGCCACTTTTCTGGCGGTGGGCAATCGCCCCCCCAGCAACATGACCCTCAAGGCGGGGGTCAAAAGAGACGGCACCCTCACGGCGCTGCAGTTCCGCTGCCTGGGCACCGGCGGCGCCTATCCGGCCGGCGGCACCTCCCTCGTGGATTGGCAGGTGCGCGATCTCTACCGCTGCCCCAACGTGGCCACCGAGTGTACGGACGTCTTTATCAATGCCGGCCCGGCGCGCCCTTTCCGGGCTCCGGGGCATCCCCAGTGCTCCTGGGCCCTGGAGCAGATGATGGACGCCCTGGCCGAGAAGATCGGCATGGACCCGGTGGCCCTGCGGCTGAAAAACGTGCCGGCGGTCAGCCAGGCCCGGGAGGACAAGCCCTATACCACCAGCGGACTCAAGCGCTGTCTGGAGGAGGGCGCCCGGCAGTTCGACTGGGAAGGGGCGCGCCGCAAGGCTGCCGCCGGTCATCAGCAGGAATATCTGCGCCGGGGAGTGGGCATGGCCTCCTGCGTGTGGATCGTGGGCGGGGGCGGACCGCCTTCCACCGTGATCCTGAAACTCTTTGCCGACGGCAGCGCCAACCTCAACCTGGGCATGAGCGACATCGGCACCGGCACCAAGACGGTCATGGCCATGGTGGTGGCCGAGGAGCTGGGCCTCAAGCCCGAGATGATCCAGATCGAAAACGCCGACACCGGCACCACCCAGTACGCCACCCCCAGCGGAGGCAGCAAGACGGTGCCCACCGAGGCCCCCACCGTGCGCGAGGCCGCCATCCAGGTCAAACGCCGCTTGATGGAGATGGCGGCCGACGAGCTGGACCTGCCCCTGGACGACCTGGACTACGAGGGCCCGGAGATCATCTCCCGCCGCCCGCCGGAGAGACGCATCCGCGTCACCGACCTGAAAACCCTCAAGAAACGCGGCGTCGTGGTGGGGGAGGGCCACCGGGGCCCCAACCCCGCGGACAAGATCGTCAATCCCTTTGCCGCCCAGTTCTGCGAGGTGGAGATCGACATCCGCACCGGCGAGATGCGCGTCCTGCGCTTCCTGGCCGCCAACGAGAGCGGGCGGGTCATGCACCGCCTGGGCTTCGACAGCCAGGTGATCGGCGGCGTCACCATGGGCATCGGCCTGGCCGCCACCGAAATGCGGATCCTGGACGGCAACCAGACCGGCAAGATGGTCAACCGCAACTGGCACGACTACAAACTGCCCACCGCCCTGGACGTGCCGGCCGAGATCACCAGCCTGCCCATCGACATGCCCGACGCCGCGGCCAACATCACCGGCGCCAAGGGGCTGGGCGAACCCACGACCATCCCCACCGCCGCAGCGCTGGCCAACGCCGTCTACCACGCCGTGGGCATCCGCTTCACCGAGGGGCCCATCACCCCGATGCAAATCTGCCAACGCCTGGCCGAACGGAAAAAGGAGGCTTGAGCCATGCTGCCCCAGTTTGCTTACATTCGTCCGTCATCCCTCAAAGACGCCGTCCGCCAGCTCGCCGAGGAGGGGGCTTACGTCCATGCCGGGGGCTCCGATCTGCTGGGCTGCCTGCGGGAGGGCCTCTTCGACGTGCGCAAGGTGGTCAGCATCAGCGCCCTACCCGACCTGACCGGCATTGCGGAAACCGCCGACGGAGGGCTGCGCATCGGTGCCCTGACGACGATCAACGCGGTGGCCGAACATCCCCTGGTCCGTCAGCGCTACGCCGGTCTGGCGGCCGGAGCGGCGTCGGTGGCCAGCCCGCAGCTGCGCAACCAGGGAACCATCGGCGGCAACCTCTGCCAGAAGCCGCGCTGCTGGTACTACCGGGGCGAGTTCGACTGCCTGCGCAAGGGCGGCGGCACCTGCTTTGCCGCCCAGGGCGAAAACCAGTTTCACGCCATCTTCGGCAGTGACGACATCTGCTTTTTCGTGCACCCCTCGGATACAGCGCCGAATCTGATGGCCCTGGGCGCCCGGGTGGAGATCGTCGGCCCCGGCGGCGCCCGTCGTCTGCCCGTGAGCGAGCTGCACGTATTGCCGGCCCAGGACGTGGAGCGGGAAACCTGGCTGGAGCCCGGCGAGATCATCACCGCCGTCAAACTCCCGCCGCCGCCCAAGGGCCTGCGGTCGAGCTACCGCAAGGTGCGCGCCCGGCGGGCCTGGGACTTCGCCCTGGCCGGGGTGGCCCTGGCCCTGCAGTTCGATGGGGGGCGCGTCACGGACGGTCGGGTGGTACTGAGTGGTGCGGCCCCGGTGCCCTGGCGCGCCCGGCCGGTGGAAGACGCAATCCGCGGGCGCGCCCTGGACCGCGACACCATCGTGTCGGCGGCGGAAGCCGCAGTCGAGGGCGCCCAACCGCTGGAAAAAAACACTTACAAACTGCCGCTCTTCCGCGGGGTCGTCGAAGAAGAACTGCTGCGCATCTCTCAAGCGGACTGAAACGATTGCTGAATGTGGCTGTTTGGGGATGCGGAATCCGGCATCCCCGGCGGCCGGCCCGAGCGGATCAGCATCTCCACCGGGGCCGACCGGCCTGATCGTGCGCTTCCATCCAAGGAAACATCGCCGTTGCAAAGGATCTCCCATGCAGACGCTTTTCATGCGCTTTCTCGTGCCTATCGGGCGGATCCCCCTTACAGGGGCGGCTGCGCGACCCACCCGGGATGCGTCATCGCTGGCGCCGTAATACAGGATTGAGCCCATTTACGGGGCCGGCGGCATTGGTGTTTGCTGCCCCCAAAGCCGGCCTTTGTTGTTGGGCCGACCAACTGTTTTTAGGGCTGCAGAAGAGGAGAAGAGACCCATGGAATTCAGGAAAAGCGCGCACGTCATCTCCCATACGGGGCAACGCCTCGGCCGCCTCCATCGGGTGGTGGTAAATCCGGAAGACGGCGAGGTGACCCACCTGGTCGTCCAAAAGGGCCATTTGTTCAAGGAAGACAAAGTGATCCCGGTGAGCGAGATCGCCACCACGACGGAAGACACTGTCACACTGCAAAAAGGGGCGGTCGACCCGGACAGCTACCCCGACTTCGAAGAGGACGCTTTCATCCCCGTCGGCCGCTTCGAAGATTTTCGGGACCACGAGGCCGAAGAGGCGCGCCGTCTGATCTGGTACCACACCGGCATCAGCACACCCTGGTGGGCGGTCGGCCTGGATGAGCGCACGTCGAAGCCGCTATTCGTCCGCAAGGGACGGCGCAGCATACCGGAGGGCACCATCCCGCTGGAGGAGGGGGCCGTGGTTCTGGACGCAGAGGGTGCGCGATTGGGCAAGGTGGTCAAAGTCTATGCCGAACCCGAAGAACACCGCGTGACCCACATCGTAGTCGCCCACGGGATGCTGAACAGAGAAGAAAAGCTGATTCCCAGCGCCTGGATCAAGCATGTTTTCGAGGATTCGGTGCGGCTAACGGTGGACAAGGATTTCGTGGCCAACTTGCCGCCGGCGGAAGAAGCATCATAATAATGGGGTGGCGGGCAGGATCGGTTATGCGGCACACGAGAGGGATGACATGATTTTAGCAGGCGATATCGGCGGCACCAAGACCAACCTCGCGCTGTTCAGACCGGGTTCCGAGAGACCACGGGCGGAGGAGAGCCACCGCTTTGAAACGGCTGCCTACGAAGATCCGGCCGACCTTATCGAAAGCTACCTGAAGGACTATCGGGGAGAGCCCATCACCGCGGCCTGTCTGGCGGTGGCCGGTCCGGTGGTGGACGGCCGGTCGCAACTGACCAATGTGTCCTGGACGATTGCCCAGGAGGATCTCGTCCGCCGGTTCGGCTGGCGGCACTGCCGTTTGTTGAACGATCTGGAGGCCACGGTGCAGGCGATCCCCCTGCTCAAAGCCTCCGAGACGGCATCCCTGCAAGACGCCCGGCCCGCGCGCCACGGCGCGCTGGCCGTTCT
>JAJDNY010000104.1 GCA_022340425.1 Desulfobacteraceae bacterium
TTTTTATGGGCCGGTTGATGCAACCGCAACCAGAGGAGAGAACCCAAATGGGCACAAGTATTGATCTCAGCGGTGGTCTGCAGGATATCGAATCCATGTCAAAGCGCTATGCCACCAGCCACCGCCGCTATATGGCCGAGCTGAAGACCAACAACCTGGAACGCATTCAAAAAGCCCGACTGGACATGATTTCAGCCTTCAAGGAACTCCAACACCTCGCCGAGCAGGCCAAACAGCAGCTGATCCCCGGCCGTCGACCGTCAGCTTTGGGCTTGGCCGGCCGCTCCGGCTTCATGGCGGCCCATCTGCCCCAATTCAGCGTCTAAACTGCCACTATCCCCCAGCTGCGCCCATGAAGAACAGGTTTAGGCCCCCCCGAGCCAGCGGTGAGGCCACCAGCGGGTCGGGCCTGCGGTCGGGATCCCACGGGAGCGGACGGCCAGTCAACATCGCCGCCCCCGGAAGACCGGAAACCGAGGCCTTGATGACAATGGCGCGGATTGCCGCCCGACAAAAACCATGCGGTCAGGGACAATGACCGGCCTCCCGGCGGTCCTGCTCGGCGCCCTCAAGCGGCGCGCATGGGCACTGGGCGCCGCGGATGCCGTCATTCTGCCGGCCGCCGCGGTCTCGATCCAGGACCGGCTGGCGGCCTTCTGCCGCACCCCGCGCTGCCCGGCTTTCGGTCAAAGCCGCAACTGCCCGCCCCACAGCATCCGCCCGGACCAGCTGCGCAGCCGGATGAGCCGCTTTTCGCATGCCCTGGTCTTCAAGATCGACGTTCCCGCCGCCTTCCTGCTGACCGACGGTCACCACCCGGTCGCCCGCAGAATCCACATCATCGCAACGGCCCTGGAGCGCTATGCCCGGCGCCGGGGAGCCGCCCACTGCATGGCCTTCGGCGCGGGGTCCTGCAAGCCTCTTTTCTGCCCCAAATCAGCGGTTTGCCCGGCGCTGCGGGCGCCCTTCACCTGCCGCTACCCGCGCGCGGCCCGGCCGTCCCTTTCGGGGGCCGGGATCGACGCCTTCCGACTGGCCCGGGAGGCCGGCTGGCCGATACAACCCCTGACGGCCGCCAGCGCCCCCCAAAACGCCCCCGATGGGCTGCTGATGGGCCTGCTCTTGCTGGGCTGAACCGCCGTGCCCGATACGGGCCTGGCGACCGTCCAAGCCTCCGAAATTCGGTAAAATTCTATAGCATCGAACCACGCCGTCCGATACAGGGATAAGCTGCGCAGCGTCCACAGGCTGCACAAACAGGTCAGGGCCCCGGCGGAAGCTGCAAGGGTCGCGGCGCTGCCCCCCCTCAGCCGCTGAGAGCCGTAACATGTATCTTTCGCACTACCGCTTGGAGGCCAAACCGTTTCAAATCTGCCCGGACCCACGTTTTCTGTGGCTGGGTGAAAAGCACCTCAGGGCCTTGGGCACCCTGCAGACCGCGGTTGAAAGCGGCGGCGGCGTGCTGGTCCTGATCGGCGGGGTGGGCACGGGCAAAACCATGCTGATCAACGCCCTGGTCAACAGCCTGGGGGAGGGCTTCGTCACCGCCCGGGTCCCGGACCCGGGGATGGAAATCCTCGATTTCCTCAACTTCGCGGCCCACGATTTCGGTCTTTCGGGCACGTGCCCCGACAAGCGCGCTTTTGTCGCCGAATTCTCCCAGTTTCTGGACCAAACCGCCGCCGACGGCCGCCGCGCTCTG
This sequence comes from Desulfobacteraceae bacterium, assembly GCA_022340425.1. Classification (NCBI taxonomy): domain Bacteria; kingdom Pseudomonadati; phylum Thermodesulfobacteriota; class Desulfobacteria; order Desulfobacterales; family Desulfobacteraceae; species Desulfobacteraceae bacterium. The sequence continues at coordinate 1,703 of JAJDNY010000104.1, forward strand.
CTGATCGTCGACGAGGCTCAGCGCCTGCCACCGCTCCACCTGGGCGAACTCAACCGGCTGCTGCAGCCCGGTACCTCGCGCCCGCACTGGCCGCTGACGATCCTCTTTGTGGGTCAGGAGGAATTCCTGGAGGTGATCCAAAGCCCGCCCAACGCTTTCCTGCGCGGGCCATCCGCCACCCGCCACCACATCCAGCCACTGAACGAAAAAGAAACCGCCCTCTACGTCCAGCACCGCCTGCGGGTCGCCGGCGCCCGCCGGCCGATCTTCAGGCCCGACGCCATCCCGGTGATCCATACCTTCTCCCAGGGTCACCCGCGGTTGATCAACATCCTCGCGGACCTGGCCCTGTTGACCGGCTTCGTCAAGGAAAAGCAGGCCCTGGGGGCCGACCTGGTGGCGGCGGCGGCCGCAAAGCTGAGGAACCCCTTCGAGCAGGAAACCGCAGAGGACGGCGCGTCCCCGGCGGTGGGGAGACCAGCAGTGGAGGCGCCGACTTGTAAGCCGGACCTGGCGCCCGAGGCAACCATCGATGCGCCTCCCCCCGCGGCGCCCGGTCCGGCAGCGCCGCGCCTTGAGCTCAGCGTGCCGCTGCCGGAAACCATCGAGGCCCGCGAGGCCGAAACCCTGCGCTCGGTCATCGGCGATCTGCTCCGGGAGTATGCCGAGGAACTGGTGGAAACCTATGCCGGAGAGCTGACCCGGCAATGCGACGGCGGGGCATCGGAGGTCGGGGCCGGCCCCGCCGGCGATCGCGACGCCGATCTGGCGCTGCTCCAGCCGCTGTTGCCCGGCCGGCGCGCCGACCGGCGTCAAACGGCTTTCTACCTGGACGAAAAACGCCTGCACAAGCGCAAGCGGCTTTCTCTGGCGATCGACTACACGGTGGGCGACCGGGTGATCCGCGATTTTATCGACGATCTCAGCATCGGCGGGGTCTTCATCGAAACCCGCCAGCGCTTTTCGGTGGGGCAGGCGGTCACCATGACCTTTTCCCTGCCCCGCTCGCGGCGGCACTACAAGGTGGCCGGGGAGGTCATCCGGGTGGAGCGCATGGGAATCGCCGTCAGGTTCCGGGAGGAGATCGACTACGCCTGAGCCGCGGCTCCGCGCAGCTTGACCACCGCCGCGATCACCACCGCCGCCGCGCGCTCGATTTCAGCCGCGCTGGTCATCCGCCCGAGACTGAAGCGCAGGGTTCCCTTGGCCCATTCCAGCGGCAGCGCCATGGCCTCCAGCACGTGGGAGACCGCCACCGTGTCGGCATGGCAGGCCGCGCCGGCGGAGGCCGCCACCTCCAGGCCGATTTCCTCCAGGATGCGGTTGGCCTCGAGTCCTTTGAAGGAGACGCTGAGGGTGTTGGGCAGGCGCTTCACGGGGTGCCCGTTGCGGCGGACATCGTCGAGGCTAGCGAACAATAGCGCCTGCAGCCGGTCCCGCAGGGTCTGCAGGCGCGCCCGGTTGGCTTCCAGGTCCCGTGCGGCGAGTTCGCAGGCCTGGCCCAGCCCGACGATTTCAAGCACATTTTCGGTCCCGGCCCGCCGCCCGTTTTCCTGCCCCGCGCCGTGCAACAATTTTTCGAGACCCACCCCGCGGCGGATGTAAAGCGCCCCGACCCCCTTGGGGGCATAGAGCTTGTGGCCGGCAACGGAGAGCAGATCGACCCCCAGCGCCGCCACGTCCACCGGGATCTTGCCCACCGACTGGGCAGCATCCGAGTGCACCAGGATCCCCCGCGGACGCGCCAGGGCCGCCACCTCGGCCAGGGGTTGGATCGTGCCCACCTCGTTGTTGGCGTGCATCAGGGAGACCAGGATGGTGTCGGGCCGGATGGCGGCCGCGACCGCCGCCGGGTCCACCAGCCCCTGGCCGTCGACGGGCACAACGGTCACGGCGCCCCCCCGGGCCTCCAGGTGGCGGCAGACCGCCAGCACGGCCGGGTGTTCCACGGCGCTGGTGACGATGTGGCGGCCGCGGCCGCTCAACGCCGCCGCCACCCCCCGGATGGCATGGTTGTTGGACTCCGTTCCACCGCTGGTGAAGACCACCTCAGCGGGTGCGCAGCCCAAGAGCGCCGCCACCTGACGGCGGGCCTGCTCCACGGCGCGCTTGGGCCGGATACCGTACCAGTGGCTGCTGGAGGGATTGCCGAAGGCGTTCTCCAGAAACGGCCGCATGGCCGCGATCACCTCCGGGGCATGCGGGGTGGTGCCGTTGTAATCCAGATAGATGGGCTCTTTCATGTGATCGTCTTTCAGCCGGCGGCCCTCAGCGCCGCAGGCGGTCCCAGAAGCCGAAGGTGACCGACGTGTAACCCGCCGGGGGGTAATCCCATTTGGGGCCGTAAACGTGAATCCGGCGGGTCTCGCCCCCGCCGTCGTAAACCCGCCCACCTTCCAGCACCCAGGCCAGCAGGCCGCCCTTGAGATTGTAGACCGTGAGCCCCTGATCGGCCAAACGCGCGGCCAGCAGGCCGCTGCGGTAGCTGATGGTGCAGTAGACGATGACGGTCCGGTCGCCATAGCGCTCCGGGTTTTCCAGAAATTCGGCCTGTGAGACGGCCCCGGGCAGCATCGAGACCGCCATCTCCTCAGGCCGGCGGGTGTCCACGAAAAACGCCCTGCCCTCTTGGAACAGGCGCATGGCCTCGGCCGGCGAAAGTTCCTGAACACCGGGGAATTCCCGACGGTAGTCGGCGTACATCCCGTAGACGACCGCCTTCTTGGCCGCATCGCTCATGGCGCGCTGCCCGCGGGCCGGCCCGCAGAGCGCCAAAGCCGCCAGCAGCGCGCACCCCATCAGCAGCCTTGTCTTGCCCCTCATCGTTTCACCTCGCGCACCCACCCGGGGGGTACGGTCGAGACGGGTTCGGGGTTTCGCCCGGCCGGCCTTGCGGCGCCGGCCCCACGGGCCCCGCAGGGTTATCCTCGGCCGAGACCCACCAGAAATCGTTGGCCGAAAGCGGGTCCAGATACTTCACCCGGCCGTCCACAATCACCCGCGGCGACCAGCGCAGCCCATCGCGTCCGCAGCGCATCAGGCGATCCATGGTCATGGCCCACCCCACCGCCAGGCCGTGTTGGGCCACCGCCTGGCGGCTGTACTCGCTGCACGAGGGCACCATCGGGCAATCCCCGCGGCGCACCGCCGACAGATGATCCAGCGGACCCTGGTAAAATGTCAGGAGCGCCCCAAAGGGACCGGCCGCCGCGCCGCCCGTCGGGGGATCGCCGTGGGCGCAGGCCGCCAGCAGGCCCAGCGCCAGCAGGAGACCGCACCGCCGGAGGGTCACCTTGGGCCCCCTGCTGCGGGCGCCGCGGCCCCTTCTTCGGCCGTCAGGCAATCCCGGCAGACGCCGTCCACCCGGATCTGCAGGCCCTCGAATTTGCCCGGAAGCTTCCCCCGCAGGGCGACCCCCTCCAGCGGCAGGCAATCGGGGCTGAGACAGACCAGGCGGCCGCAAATCTTGCAGTAAAAATGGGCATGCCGCGGATGGTGCTCGCTGGGCGCCAGACCGTAAAAAAAGGTTCGCCCGCCGCCGCTCAAACGCTCCACCAGACCGTTTTCCACCAGCAGGTCGAGGATGCGGTAGACCGTCACCCGGTTGATCCGGCTGGTGCGCCGCAGGGCCGCGAAGATCTCCTGGGCGCTGGCCGGCGCATCGCTGCGGCCGACCGCCTGGAGCACCTTGAGGCGGTTGGGGGTGTAGCCCAAACCCGAGGACTTGAGGCCGCGGACGTAGTTGCACTGGTGGCACATGAAACCCCTTTCAGCGCCGCGGCGGCCCGCCGTTTTCCGCCGCCGGCGGCCGCTCGCGCCTGGTTTTGAGCCGCTCCCAGGCCAGGCAGGTGAAAAAGCCGGCCGCCGCCACCAGGATGATGGTCGCCCCGGAGGTGAGGTCGAAGCGGTAGGAAAGGTAAAGACCGGCCAGGGTGAAACCGCCGCTTAAAAGCCCCGCCAGCCCGATCATCTGCAGCAGGGAACGGGCGTATTTTTCGGCGATATAGGGCGGGATCGTCAACAGGGCGATCACCAGAATCAAGCCCACCACGCGGATGATGACCACCACCGAAACGGCGATCAGCGCGATCATCAGCAGGTAGAGCGGCCGCACCGGGACCCCGCGGATGCGGGCGAACTCCTCGTCGTAGGACATGGCCAGAAACTCCGGGTAGCGCCCCAGCACGATGACCAGGTTGAGGGCGGCAACGACCACCATCTGCCAGAGGGCTTGCCGCGGCACCGTCAGGATGCTGCCGAAGAGATAGCTCATCAGGTCGACGTTGTACCCCGGGGTCAGATCCAGCAGGATCACCCCGATGGCCATCCCCACCGCCCAGAGCACGCCGATGATGGTGTCCGCGCGGTGACGCGCATGCAGGGTCACCAGCGCCATCAGCATCGCGGCGGCCAGCGAAAACCCCAGGGTGCCCACCAGGTAGGGCCAGCCGAAGAAAAAGGCCAGCCCGATGCCGCCATAGGCCGCGTGGGCGATCCCACCGGAGAGAAAGACGATCCGGTTGACCACCACCAGCGAGCCGATCACGCCGCAGATGACGCTGGCCAGCAGCCCGGCGGCGAGGGCGTTGCGCATGAACTCGTACTGCAGCGCTTCCAGCATGGGCCGGCCTCAGTGCTCCTTGAAAACCCGGTGGGGCAGCCCGTGGGCGATGATCTCCACCGGGCAGCGGTACATGTCGATCATTTCACCGGTCATCTCGGCCTCGGCGTGGTGGTGCACGCCGCGGTTGACGCAGGCCACCGACTTCACGTAGCTGGAAACCGTCAGCAGGTCGTGGCTGACCAGCACGATGGTGATCCGCTGGTTGAGCTCCCGCAGCAGCCGGTAGAAATCCGCCTGGCCCTGGGGATCGATGCTGGCGGTGGGTTCGTCCAGAAAGAGGATCTCCGGTTGGCAGACCAGGGCCCGGGCGATAAACACCCGCTGCCGCTGGCCGCCGGAGAGCGCCCCGATCCGCCGGTCGCAGAAGGCGCCCATCCCCAGGCGGTTGAGGCACTCGTGGGCGGCCACCCGGTCGCGGCCCGCAGCCCTCCTCCAGCCCCCTCCGGGCTTCAGCCTTCCCATCAGGACCACGTCCAGGGCGGAGATTGGGAAATCGGTGTTGACATGCACATCCTGGGGGACGTAGCCGATGCGGTGGGACACCCGCTCGGGGGCCTGGCCGAAAATCCGGATGGTGCCGCTGCCGGGCGTCAGCAGCCCCAGCATGAGCTTCAAGAGGGTGGTCTTGCCCCCGCCGTTGGGGCCGATCATGGCCATGAAGTCACCGGCCGTGACGGTGAGATCCACGTTCTCCAGAACCGGCTGACCGTTATAAGCGAAACTGACCCCCTGGACCGCAATCACGGCCTCCAACGGGGGTTCGGCGGCCGACGGCCGGGCACCGGAAAAACCGGCGCTGCAGGTGCCGGACGGGTCCCCGGTCATCGCAGCGCTCCTCGGATTTGGGCGGCCTGCCGGCGCAGGTTGCCGGCCCAGTCGGGGGCCAGGGGGTCGGCGGGCAGCACCGCGCCGCCGATGGCCGCCGCAACGGTCGCCGCGCTCTGACCGGAAAACTGGGGCTGAACGAAAATCACCCGGATATCCCGGCTGCGCGCCGTTTCGATCAGCTCCTGGAGCTGGGCCGGCTTGGGGTCCTTGCCCTCGATTTCGATGGGGATCTGCTCCAGACCGTAGGCATCCGCAAAATAGCCCCAGGAGGGGTGAAAGACCATGAAGCCCATACCCTCGCGGCCGGCAAAGGTCTCGCGCAGCTCGCGGTCCAGATCGTCGATCTGCTGGGCAAAACGCCCCAGGCCGGCGTCGTAATCCGCCTGGTGGATCGGGTCCAGGGCCACCAGCGCGTCGCGGATGGCGCGGGCCTGAATCTTCACCAGGGGCGGGGAGAGCCACACGTGGGGGTCGAGGGCCCCGTGGGGGCCCGCATCGTGGTGGTGATCGTGATCGGCATCCCCTTCGTGGGCATGGGCAGCCATCGGCCGCTTGAGGATTTCGGCCGCGGTGTCCACCACCCGCATTTGCGGGTTGGCGGCCTGGATGCGCGGCAGCCAAGCGGCTTCAAACGGCACCCCCACCGCGAAATACGCCTTTGCGGCGGCCAGCGCCGCCATCTGCCGCGGCTTGGGCTCGTAGGTGGCGGGGCTGGCGCCGGGGGCCACCATCACCGAGACCGCCACATGGCCACCGCCCACCTGTTCAACGAAATACTTCTGGGGCAGGATGCTGACAAAAACCGGGAGGGCCTCGCCGGCGGAGGCCGGGACCACCTCCCCAAAGATCCGGAGTACGATCAAAAATCCGATCAGTCGCCATCCCCTGTGTCGCAGTGTCATCCGTTTCTCCTTCGCCGCCCTTTCAAGAACCCGGATTTCAGCGTTTTGGCTCGGTTTGCAAAGACGGCCCGCCATCAATCGCCGCCAACTCCGCTGCCGCCGTCCCTATCAGATCCAAAAGCCGAATGCAATCCAATTGCATTTTTTGAAGACCGCCTTTATAAAATATGCCAAACGATAATTGCCGGGCCGTTAAAAGGCGCCGCCAGCGGCCCGACTGCCCCCACCGGGTTGGGCCGACACATGGGCAAGAGGATGCCGCCGTCTTCGGGCGTTTTTTTCAACCAACGCCCGGTTTTTGGGGAAAATCGCATCGTCCCGGCCTGGCGGGTATTGGAAAGCCGCTTCGAAGAGGGTATAGTGAACCGCGAAGATCGGCACCGTTTGGAACACCCATCACAAAAAAACCCCGAATCGCCATGACGACACCATCCGCTTCCGCCTGCCCTGTCCCCGAGAAGGCCCGCGTTTTGGAAACGCTGAAGCGGGCCGGCTTCAACGTGCCCGACTTCATCTACATCCCGGCCGCGGACCTGCGGGCCAAAAATTTCACCGCCCTGCAGGAGTTCCTGGCCACCCACCGCGGCAGCTTCAAGATCATCGCCCGCAGCGCCCACCCCCAGGAGGAATTTTTCAAGGGCGGCACCTTCGACTCCCTGGAAACCTATGCCGACGTGGGCGGGGTGGTCTACGCCTGGAAACGCATGATCAATTTCGCCACCAGCGCCAAGCGGCTTTCCATCCTGCGGCAGCAGAAGTTCAACCGCGCACCCCAGATCGACCCTAAGGAAATGGGGGTCATCGTGATGCCGTTTATCAACGGCTCCAACGTCATGGCCAAGATCATCGGCGGCACCTGGGAATACGGCTACTGCCGCGACCGGGTCCACAAGATCAAAAGCGAGCCCTACATCACCCGCACACCCCACGACCGCCGGCTGCAGGACCTCTCCCAGAAGATCCAGGAGCATCTCGGCTTTCGCTGCGAGATCGAGTACATCGTTTCCGAGGACTCCGATATTCACGTGGTGCAGGCCAAGGACATCTCGCGGGTGGAGGTCCTCGAGCAGAAGGAAAGCGAGCGCAGCATCCAGCTGGACGGCATCCGCCGCATCCGCAAGCGCCGCAACTACCGCGAACGCCCCATCTACGTGATGGACAACATGGCGCTTTACCTCGCTATCGTCGGCCTGTGCGAGGATATCGTCAACGCCGGCCACCCCATCGAAGCGGGCCTGGAGGAGATCCGCGGTCTCATCCGGAGCTGCGAAACCACGCTGGAGGATTTTGCCCTGCGCCATGAGCGCTTCGCGGTCCTGGGGCTGTCCATCGAGGTCCCCGAGGACCTCTACCAGGTGGCCAACCATTACCTGGACGACAGCCCGGAGCACCAGAAAGCGCTATCCCGCCTGCTGCTCGACAACCGCTACCAGATCGACTTTTTTCTCTCCGAGGCCGACACCCTGATCGCCAAGGACAAGATCCGCATCAATCTCTGCGGCCATGACGCCTACGGCATCGACACGGTGCGCAACCCGCTGTGGTCGGTCTACTGGGAAATCGAACGCCACGACCGCATCGTCCAGGAGTTCAAGCGCATCGGTTTTAAAACCGGTGATTTCGTCTGCATCCACATCGACGCCAACGACAAGCCCACCGTCTGCCGGCATTAAACCGCAGCCGCTTGCACCAGCACACGGCGGGGTGCGCTTCAGGCGGGGGCACCAAGGGAGCAGCGAACATGCAGAAACCCGTCCGGAATGACGCCAAATCAGGCGAAGCCGCCCAGCCGGTAAAGGTCTGGGACCTTCCCACGCGGCTCTTTCACTGGCTGCTGGCGGCCCTGGTGGCCGCCTCGTTTGTGACCGGCAGGATCGGCGGCACCGCCATGAGCTACCACGAGCAAAGCGGCCTGGCGATCCTGGTGCTGCTGCTCTTCCGGCTGGTCTGGGGACTGTGCGGCAGCCGCTCAGCGCGGTTTGCCGCCTTCCTCGAAGGTCCGCGGGCGGTTCTGGGCTACGCCCGGACGCTGCTGGGCCCCGATACCCCCCGCCACCTGGGGCACAACCCCCTGGGCGGCTGGTCGGTCATCGCCATGCTGGCAGTTCTGCTCTTTCAGGCGGGAACGGGTCTTTTCGCCAACGACGACATCCTGACCGAAGGCCCGCTCTATTCCTGGGTGGGAAAAGCCACCAGCGACGCCCTGACCCGCAGCCACCTCTTCAACCGCCAGATCATCGTCGTGCTGGTCGGGCTGCACCTGGGGGCGGTTCTTTTTCACTGGGCGGTCAAGGGCGAGAACCTGATCAAACCGATGATCACCGGGGTTAAAAACTGGGAAGGCGCGGCCGCGTCGCCGGCGGACGGTCCCACCTGGCTGGCCGCCGTAATAGCGCTTCTGGCGGCCGGGGCCGTTTACCTGCTGGTGGGCTGAGGGGACAGCCGCTAACCGGCGGCCAAAAGCGCGTCGCGCAGCGCCTGGAGGGCGGCGGCGTGGTTTGAAAATATCCAGTCGACCCCACGGTTCAGCTCACGGAAGAGACAGTTGCGGGATGCCACGAAGCCGGTGCCGGTTCCCTGGGCGGCCTGCCGGTGCCGCCGGATCAGGCGGTCGCTGAGCATCACGTAGTGGCCGGTGAGGCCGCCGTAGCGGCGCTCCAGGGCGAGCCGGCTCACACCCCCCAGGGGCCCCTGCCCCACGGGCAGAAAGGTTTGCGGCGGGGCGACCTCGAAGGTATCGAAAACCGCCGCCGTCAGGGACAGAAAATGATAGTCGCGCCCGGGGGTCAGGGCGGCCAGTTCCTCGGCCAGGCGGCGGCGCTGATTTGGTGCGTCCGGAAACAGCTCCTGCTTCAGGTCGATCATCAGGTGCAGGCGCCGACCACAGGCGGCCACCACCTCCGCCAGCGTCGGCACCAGCGGGGCGCGTGCGCGCAGCCCGGCAAAGGTCAGCGCCGCCACCCGCAGGGGCAGCCCAAACACCCGGCGCAGGTCCGGGTCGTGGATCACCACCGGCACCAGGTCGCGGGTCCAGCGGATGTCCAGCTCGATCCCCCACACCCCGCACGAGCGCGCGGCTTTAAATGCCGCCAGGGTGTTTTCGGGCACCCCGCGGTTGTCGTGCTGGCCGCGGTGGGCTATGATTTTACAGCGACGCAAGCGCTCACGCCCGGGGAAAGGCTGGGGGCGGCGGCGATAAATCGCGTCCACCACGCGGTGAAAGGCGGGTTCCAGGCGGGATAATAGATTCATCGCTTGCCAAGGGGTTGACAGTTCCGTAAAAAACCCAATTTCCGCCTTGCGCTGCACCTCGAAGTCGCTGCGGCGTAAATAAATACGCCTCACGCCGCTGAGATTTGCGCGCCGTAACTCGGCTTTTTTACGAAGCTGTCTGGTTTTTGACTTTTTACCGTTTCATCAAGGGGTTGGGGGCGAAGAGTGGCTGGCTGCTTTCAGCCTCAAACAACCTCAGCATAGCGCCGATTAGCGGTTGACGCAATGGGCAGCCGCATGGCCGACCCCATCGTCGCGGTCAGCGGCCCACAACCGCCCGGGCCTTGTCTTGGAGGTCACCATGAAAACCGCAAACCTGCATGTCACACTCTGGGATCTGGTCGGCCCCCTGGCCAGGACCTTCGACCTGATGAGCCCGGCCCTGGCCGAGCACAGCCTGCGGGTGGCCTACCTTGCCCTGCGGCTGGCCGAGGAGATGGAGCTTGACGCGGATGCCTGCCGCGAGGTCTGTCTCGCCGGCGCGCTGCACGATATCGGGGCCTTTTCACTGTACGAGCGCCTGGACCTGCTGGCCTTCGAGGAGACCCGGCCGATGCAGCACGCGGAGGCCGGCTACCTGCTGCTCAGAGAGTTCGCGCCGTTTCGGGAGGTGGCCGGGATGGTGCGCTTCCACCACCTGGCCTGGGACCACGGGGCGGGGGAAACCCACGAAGGCCGACCGGTGCCGCGAGGCAGCCACCTGCTGCACCTGGCCGACCGGGTGGCGGTG
>JAJDNY010000105.1 GCA_022340425.1 Desulfobacteraceae bacterium
GCCGCCGCGGCAGCCGCGCCGCTCAAGCCGCTTGCCCCCGGCGGCGATGTTTGATACCATAGCGCGGCATTCGGCAGCGGAGCGGAAGCGGGGGATCCCCCGCTTCCGCTCCCAGGGTTTTTCAGGGAGGCCCCCTTTCCATGGTCACACGCAAAAGCAGCGCCGAGATCACCCGCAGACGGGGCAAAAAAGCCGCAGGCGGCGCTTTCAGCAAACTGTTGCGCGGGTTTTTCTGGACGGCCCTGGTGATCCTGATCCTGGGGGCGGCCGCCGCCGCCGGCCTGTATGCCTATTTTTCCAAGGATCTGCCCCAAATCACCTCCCTCAAAGATTACCGGCCCCCCATCATCACCACCGTCTTCTCCGACGACAACCGTAAAATCGGTGAGTTTTTCAAGGAGCGCCGCAAGGTGCTGCCCCTCCAGGAGATGCCCGAGATGCTGCTGCACGCGTTCGTGGCGGCCGAGGACAGCCGCTTTTACAAGCACCGGGGCATCGACCTGATCGGCATCCTGCGGGCCTTTTTCAAAAATCTGGAGGCCGGCGCCATCGTCCAGGGCGGCAGCACCATCACCCAGCAGGTCACCAAATCCTTTTTTCTGAGCCCCGAGCGAAGCTATCAGCGCAAGGTCAAGGAGGCGATCCTGGCCTATCGGATCGACAGCTCCTTCACCAAGGATGAGGTCCTCTACCTCTACCTCAACCAGATTTACCTGGGGCACGGGGCCTACGGGGTCGAGGCGGCCGCCGAGAATTATTTTGGCAAGCCCGCACGGGAGTTGAATCTGGCCGAATGCGCCATTTTGGCGGGTCTGCCCCAGGCGCCGAGCCGCTATTCGCCGTTTCGCAACCGGGAAAAGGCCAAGGAGCGCCAGATCTACGTTCTCAACCGCATGGTGGCCGAGGGCTATATCACCGAGCTTCAGGCCAGTGAGGCCATCAACTTCCCGCTTGACGTCAAGCCGCGGCGCAACTGGTACATCGAGAAGGTGCCGGTTTATACCGAACACGTCCGCCGCTACGTGGAGAAAAAATATGGCGAAGAGGCCCTGCTCACCGGCGGCCTGAAAATATTCACGGCGGTCAATATCGGTATGCAGAAAATCGCCCAGGCCGAAATCACCCGGGGGCTTTCGGAGCTGGACAAGCGCCAGGGCTACCGGGGTCCCATCGTGCACCTGGCACCCGAGGCGATGGCGGCATTTGGCGCCGGACTCCGCGACGAGCAGGCCGAGGCGCCCCTGGAAGAGGGCCAAACCGTCCGGGGGGTGGTGATCGACGTGGATGACCCCGGCAAGCGGGTCACGGTGCGCATGGGCGACGAGAAAGGCGTGATCCCCCTGGAAAATATGGCCTGGGCGCGCAAGCCCAACCCTGACGTGCCCTGGTATGCCGGCCGGATCAAGCGGCCGGGGCAGGCCCTGGCGGTGGGGGACGTCATCTGGGTCACGCTGCGGGCTCCCCGGGGCCGGGACGGCGTCTGGCCGCTTTCCCTGGAGCAGACCCCCGAGGCTCAGGCGGCGCTGTTGTGCATCGAGGCCGAGACCGGCCATGTCAAAGCCATGGTCGGCGGCCGGGATTTTGCCGAAAGCCAGTTCAACCGGGCGATTCAATCGCGCCGGCAACCCGGTTCGGCCTTCAAGCCGGTTATCTACGCCGCGGCCCTGGACAAGGGTTACACCCCGGCGACGGTGCTGATCGATTCCCCCATCGTTTACCAGGACGCCCAGCGGGATTTCACCTGGAAACCCAAAAATTACGGCGAAAAATTCCACGGCCCGACCCTGCTGCGGGAGGCCCTGGCCAAATCCCGCAACGTTGTGACCATCAAGATTCTCCAGGACATCGGGATCGACTACGCGATTGCCTACGCCCGCAAGCTGGGAATCCAATCGCCGCTCAGCCGGGATCTGTCGCTGGCTCTCGGCTCCTCGGGTGTGTCGCTGCTGGAGATCGTCAACGCCTACTCGGTTTTCGCCAATCTGGGCTATCTGCTGGAGCCGATCTTCATCACCAAAATCGTCGATCGTGACGGCAACGTCCTCGAAGAAAACCGGCCGCTGAAGGCCAAGGTCATCGATCAGGACACCGCATACATCATGACCAGCCTCCTGGAGAGCGTGGTCAAAGGCGGCACCGGTAAGCGGGTTGCGGCCCTGGGGCGGCCCGTGGCGGGCAAAACCGGCACCACCAACAACCTTTACGACGCCTGGTTCGTGGGCTACACCCCGCGCTACATCACCGGCACTTGGGTGGGCTTCGACCAGGGCGGCTCGCTGGGCAAACTGGAGACCGGCGCGCGCGCGGCCAGCCCCATCTGGCTGGGTTTCATGCAAAAAATACTGGCCGACAAACCGGTGCGCGTTTTTCCGGTGCCAGACGGGGTCGTGTTTGCCAAGATCGACGCCCAAACCGGGCTGCTGCCGATCGCGGAATCCGCCAGCACCCTTTTCGAGTGCTTCAAGGAGGGAACCGCGCCCACCGCCTATACCAAGCGCCCCGGCGAGGTGACCGAGCCTGAGGAGTTCTACAAGTCCGGTATGTAGCTCTCGGCCGTCTTCGGCCGTTGGCCCACCGGCACCCCCGCCGCCGCGCCAGACGCCGCGGCCTACCCATTGTAAAAACCCGCGTGCCGATGGCGATCGGCACCCGATACCTGCGCTTACGCCCTGGCCGTCGTTTGGGTCAGGGACCTTGCCGGGCGCGGCGCAACAACCGCCACGCCGACTGAAGGCCAGCAGCGTGATCCTGCAACCGGAGAGAGGTGCGAAATGGAACTGCCCAAAGTCGAGGTTAAAAAAATTCTCTACGCCACGGATCTTTCCGAAAGCGCCCGCCGCGCTTTTGCCTATGCCGTGAGCCTGGCCAACCTTTACAAGGCCAAGATCACCTTCCTGCACGTGATGAGCGAAGACCCCGGAATGGATTCCAAGCTGGCCGGCTACATCGATGCCGAGAAGTGGGAGGAAATCAAGCGCCGAAATGAAGAGGATGCGCGCAGCATCCTGATCGGCAAGCAGCGTAACAGCGGGCGCAGCGCCATCGGTGAGGCCTTGGGGCAGTTTGCCGAAGCGGCCCGGGCCGAACAGGACTTCGGGATGGACGAGATCATGGTCAAGCGCGGAAACCCGGTGGATGTCATCCTGGCCCAGGCCGAGGAAAGCAACTGCGACCTGATCGTCATGGGCACCCACGGCCACGGCCTGATTGCCGACGCCGTGATGGGCAGCACCGCCCGGCGCGTGCTGCGAAAATCCAGAAAGCCCGTACTGGTGGTGCGTCTGACGGAGGAGTGAACCCGCCGGCCGGCCTCCCGGAACGATCTGGCCCGGGTGCATGGAACCCCTGTAAGTGTAAGTGTCCAGTGCCGCGGCCGGCGCCCAGGTGCAAGGCCGCCAGAGGGCCGCTGTCTATCCGGAGGGTGCCTCCAGCCGCTCTGCGGTCACCGCACTCAGCCCCAGCCGGTCGTCGGGTAGCACCTGAATGCCGTCCAGGTCGAAACGGCGCCGCAGGATTTCCAGGTTGCGGTTTTTGTGGCCCCGTAGGCGCGCGGCCGACCGCGGGTGAACCCGCAGGCAGACCGTCCCGCCGGCTGCAGAGGCCCGGGAAAGGCAGGCGCTGGCGCGGTCCAGAAAAACCTCCGACAAAACCAGGTGGCCGAAGGCCGGGTGGTACGGTCCGGCCAGGACGGACCGGCCGTCCTGCAGATCCGCAGCGTCCTGAAGCCCCATGCGGATGATGGGGATGCCGCGCGCCTGGAAGAGACAATAGAGGTCTTTGACGGTCGCGACACAGCGCGTAAGGGACCACGGCGCGTAGCGCCCACGCCGGTAGGCGAGCGCCAGCCGGCTGCCGCGGAGCACCAGTGTCGGGTAGATGCGTACGAAATCCGGCCCCAGCCGGGCGGTTGCCTCGCCCGAAGCCAGGCTGCGGGCGTGGCTGTCGCCGGGCAGCCCCACCATCAGCTGGGCCCCGATCCGATACCCCGCCGCTTTCAGGCGAACCATGGCCGCGGCGGTGTCGGCGGCGCTGTGGCCGCGGTGGGCCAGGGTCAGCACCCGGTCGTTCATGGACTGCACCCCGAGTTCGATGGTGGCGACCGTGAAGGGGGCGATCCATTTCAGCCGGCGGGCGTCAACGCTGTCGGGGCGGGTTGAAAATCGGATGCCGGCCGCCTGGCCGGCGGCGACGTAGCCCTGGGCAAGGGTCAGCAGTTCTTCCACCAACGCCTGTTCAAGTCCCAGGAAATTACCGCCGTAGAAGGCGATCTGGGTTTCTCCGCGGCGCGCGTCGCGGTAGCCCAAAAACCGCTCGATCTGCCGTCGAAGGGCTGCGGACTCCGGGACGCCTCGGGGCTTGCCGCTGATGTGGCGCTGGTTGCAGAAGGCGCATTGGAAAGGGCAGCCGGCCTGGGGCAGAAACAGCGGGACGATAAACGGCCGTGGTGGGCCTTCGGCCATCCCCCCCGCGGTGGGCCGGGGGCTCTCAGGTCTGTTCACCGAGCTTTTCCAGTGCGCTGCGGGCGGTGGCCTGTTCGGCCGATTTTTTGCTTTTCCCGCTTCCGGTGGCCTGGAAGGTGCCGATGGTCACCCGCGCGATAAAGGTTTTGTCGTGATCCGGGCCCGTTTCTGCAATCACCTCGTAGACCGGTGTGAGCTTGTGATGGTGCTGGGCCATTTCCTGCAGCTGACTTTTATAGTCCCGGCTCAGGCGGGCCTCCGCGGGCGATTGCAGCAGGCCTGAAAAAAACCCGCGGACCAGCGTGCTGGCGGGCGTAAAGCCACCGTCCAGGTAAACGGCCGCGATGACGGCCTCCAGTGCGTCGGCCAGGATCGAGCTTTTTTCGCGGCCGTTGTTTTGCAGCTCGCCTTTGCCCAGTTGGAGATGCGGGCCGATCGCCAGCTGCCGGGCAATCGCGGCGAGCTGGGTCTCGTTGACCAGCTGGGCGCGCTTGCGCGAAAGTTCACCCTCCCGCCAGGCTGGAAAACGCGCCATCAGCAGGTCGCTCACCACGAGATTCAAAACGGCGTCACCCAGAAATTCCAAGCGCTGGTTGTCTTTCAGGGCCGGGCCGGCTTCGGGCTGCTCGTTGACCAGCGAGCTGTGGCGCAGGGCTTCCGCCAAAAGTGCCGGCTGGCGAAAGCGGTAGGCCAGTCTATTCTCCAATAACGACAGCGGCTCCGGGTTCATGGGCGGGAAAACGGGGTCATCGCGCAGATCGGCGGGCGGCGGGTTGCAGACGTCGGACCAGGGCTTCGTAGAGGGCAAACGGGACGTTGAGATCGCCCCGGCCGATGCCAAGCGCGATCTCCGGGTTGAGGTCGCCGTGAAAGTCGCTTCCACCGGTCATCAGCAGATCGTGCCGGCGGGCTATCCGCCGGCAGGCTTCGGTGAATGCCGGACTGTGTTCCGGGTAGAATACCTCAAGGCCCATCAGGCCCATCTCCATCAGCCCGATCACGGCATCCGCCAGCCCGCAGCGGGTTTCAAAGCTCAGCAGTCCGGGGTGGGCCAGCACCGGCACCCCTCCAGCGTCGCGAATGGATTGCAGCGCCTCGCGGCAGCTGATCCGGTGTTTGTCCACGTATGCAGGTTTGCCGGCTCCAAGCAAGCGTTTGAAGGCCTCGTCGATGGAGGCTGCCACCCCCTTTTGGACCAGCACGCGGGCGATGTGCGGGCGCCCCAGCTGGCATTCCCCCGCCGCCGTGCTGACCTCGGCCAGGGTGATGTCGATTCCCAGCCGATTGAGCTTGGCGATGATCGCCGGGTTGCGGTTTTCCCGGGATGTGCGCAGGACTTGCAGGGAATCGTTCAGGGTCGGGTCCTGAGGGTCGATGCCGTAGCCCAGGATGTGAAAGCTGCCGGCGAGGCGGATGAACGGCGGCGTTGCGGCGCTGATCTCCACCCCGGTGAGAAACTTCAGGGCCGGCGGGATCGGCTGCCGCAGCGCGCTTTTGACCCCCTCGAGGCTGTCGTGATCGGTGATGGCGATGGCCTGGAGTCCCAGAGCGGCGGCCCGGGCGATGATCTCATGGGGCTGAAGGGTTCCGTCGGATGCGGTGGAGTGAATATGAAGATCGATCATCTGGCCGGCATCATAAGCCCAGAGATTTCTCCAGCGCCTCTTCCTTGGTTTTGCATTCGATGCACTGGGTGGTCACGGGCCGTGCCTTCAGGCGTTCGATGGAGATCTCCTCGCCGCAGGTTTCGCAGATCCCGAAGCTGCCGTTTTCGATCCGTTCGAGGGCCTTTTTGATCTTTTTGATCAATTTGGCCTCGCGGTCGCGGATCCGCAGCATGAAATTGCGGTCGGACTCGAGGGAGGCGCGGTCGGTGGGATCCGGAAAGTTCTCTTTCTGGGCCGTCATGCCGGTGACCGTTTCATCTGCCTGGGACAAGAGCTCTTCCAGTCGCTGGGTCAGCTGCGCCTTAAAGACGTCCATCTCTTCTTTTTTCATGGTCAGACCTCAAAGAGCGGTTATCCAAATTTGACGGTTCCGCAAAAAGTCCAATCTCTGCGTTGCGCCGCATCTCGATGTCGCTGCGGCTTACATGAGTGCGCCTCACGCCGCTGAGATTTGCGCGCCTTGAGCTTGAGCTTTTTTCGAAACCGTCTGGTTTTCGACTATCTACCGCATAATCAAATTTAAAATTCGTTTTTATAAGCCCCTTTGGGAGTTTTGTAAAGAATAAAACCGCCGGCCGGTGCGGCCCCGTTTCCTGCGGGAATCGCACCGGCCGGCTTTCCGCAACCCGCGGGGCGCTTGCCAAAAGGCGTCCTCAGATGACGGCGCTCAGAAAGTCATCCAGGGCTTTCAGGGAGTTCACGTTGAAGAATCGCTGGGGGTAGTCCGCCGGCAGGATTTTCTTCAACAGCCCGGTGAGAACTTTTCCCGGTCCGACCTCCACGAAGGTCGTCACCTCAACTGCCATCAGCCGGCGGACGATATCGAACCATTTCACCGGGCTGCACAGCTGGCGCGCCATGATCTGGCGGATGCTTTGGGGCGCCTGGGCCGGGGCCGCGGTGACGTTGAAGAGTACCTCCGCCCGGGGCGGCTGGAAGGCGATGGTTTCCAGAAAGTCGGCGAAATCCTTTTCGGCCCCGCGGATCAGTTCGCTGTGCCAGGCCCCGCTGACTTTCAGGGCGACAGCCTTGGCGCCTCTGGCGGCGGCCAGCGCGGAAACCTTTTGAACCGCCTGGGGGGCGCCGGTGATGACGATCTGGCTTTCGGTGTTGTGATTGGCCACCGACACGGGACCGGCGGCAGCGCCCTGGGCAACCAGTTCCTGGACTTCGGCGATGGTCAGGCCGATGACGGCGTGCATCGCCCCCTGGTGGCGGGTGGCCTCGCGGTGCATCAGCTCGCCGCGCCGCTGCACCAGCTGCAGGGCGTCCCGGGGGGAGACAACCCCGGCGGCGCACAGCGCGCTGTACTCCCCGAGGCTGTGGCCGGCCACGATCTCCGCGGAAATACCGGCCTCCTCGATGGCGGCCAGAAAGGCGAGGTTGACGGCCGTCACCGCGGGCTGAAGGTTCACCGTCTGGGTGAGATCGGCCATGGGGCCTTCGAAACACAATCGGGCGATGTCTGTTGCGGCGATCTCGTTGGCCATGGCGAAAATATCGCGGGCAAACCCATGGGCGTGGTATATGTCCCGGCCCATGCCCACGGCCTGGGAGCCCTGGCCGGGAAAAAGAAAGGCGGTTTTGCTCATGCTGACCTCCACGGGTAATAAGTCTCCGCGCTGCCGTCCCGGGCCACAGGGCCGCCGGTCCCGCAGCCGGGAGGGGCTTTGTCAGGTGAAAGCGGCCATTTGGCCGGGGGCCTTTTGAGCCGCGAGGACTACGGCTGGCGGTCGCTCTCGGGGGAAAACCGGATCAGGCTGCGGGCGCTGAAGCCTTCCCCCAGCACGTCTTTCAGCAGGGCGTCGATTGCGGCAAAATCGCGCCTGCGGACAAGATCCAGCAGGTCGGCTTCGATCAGTTTTTCAAAAAGGGGTTTGTGGGCCTCGGGGGCATGCGTCTCGGCCAGCAGTTTGGCGCGGATGGCCCCCATCAGGTCCAGGAACTCGGCATACGGCTGGCCGAAGGCCGTTTCGAGGTCTCGACGCAATTTTTTGGCGAAGGCCGGACTGCGGCCCGAGGTCGAGACCGTGATGGTCAGGTCGCCGCGGGCGATCACCGCCGGCAGGATGAAATTGCATACCGCCGGTCGGTCCGCGATGTTGCAGAGAATCCCGCGTTCGGCCGCATCCCGGCTGATTTGTTGGTTTAGCGCCTCGTCGTCCGTGGCGCCGATGACCAGCAGCTTGCCGTCCAGATCGGTGGGGTGGTAAGGCCGCCGGTGCCATGCGATGACGCCGCGGCCGGCCATTTCAGACAGCGCCGGCAACGCCTCCGGGCTGACCAGCGTCACCCGTGCGCCGCATTTCAGCAAGCCGTTGATCTTGCGGTGGCCCACCGCACCGCCGCCCACCACCAGGCAGGGGCGGTTTTGAATGTCCAGGTTGATCGGGTAGTAGCGCATGGAGGTTCACCATCCGGGGTGCGCGTTCAGGGCCGCGCGCCGACGACGACGGTCAGCAGGTCGTGGGCCAGGATCAGCGGTCCGGAGTAGGTCCGACGACACTCGGCGGCCATGTCGGCCCGCTCGCATTCGGGGTAGAAGTGGGTCAGCATCAGGCGCCGGACCCCCGACCGGGCGGCTATCCGGCCGGCCTCGGAGGGGGTCAGATGACCGGGAACCTTGTGGGCATCGGGAAGGGCCGCCTCGCAGACCAGCAGGTCCGCATCGCGGGCGAGGGTCACCAGGGCGTCATTCAGGTCGGTGTCCCCGGAATAGACCACCGAGCCGCCCCCTGGACCGGTGACCCGGTAGGCGAGACTTTCCGGGTTGTGGGCCATGGGGGCGGTGGACAGGCCCACCGGACCGAACTGGCAGGCATCCCCCGCGGGGCTGTCCCATTCCATCAGGGGCCGCATGGCGCTGCCCAGGTCGATCCAGCTGCCGTAAGCGCTCTGCAGCGCGCTGAAAAACCGCCGCAACCCCTTGCCCCCGCCCAGCGTCAGGGGGGTTTGGCGCAGGCTGCTGTCAGGGTATTTGTTGGCAAACAGAAACGGCACCAGCTCTCCGCTGTGGTCGGGATGAAAGTGGCTGAGCAGCAGGTGGGTCACCTCATGGATCCGGGTCCCGTTTTCCAACAGCCTGCGCATGGTGCCCGGCCCCGCATCCAGCAGCAGGCGCAAGCCCCCGGTTGTCAGCAGCAAAGCGCACGCGCTGCGCTCCAGCGATGGAACACAGGTCCCGGAACCCAGGACGGTCACGGTTATGTCCGGTGTTGCGTCCGTCATCCTTCAAGCGGCCCGTTTCTCGATTTTTTTGATGATCCACAGGAACAGCTTGCGCTCGTCGTGGCGGTTGACCTCCCCTTGCAGGGCGTCCAGGGCCAGTTCGGCGCGCGCCATGTTCTTGTGCCCGCCGGCGGAGCCGAGGGCGCCAAAGCTCTTCTTGGCGACTTTGCCGGCGTTTTTGCGGATGCCGTCGTTTCGGAATACGATGATCAGCTTTTTGTCGCAGGTTCCCGAGACGATGCTCCAGCCGACCGAGGCCACGCGCATGAAAAAATCGGCCACCAGCACGCAGACGTCGGGGTTGCTGACCGCCCCGAGGTGAACGAAAACACGGCCCTTGCGGATGCGCATCTGATTGAAAGCGCGCTTGAAATACTTGAGGAACTCCAGTTTCAGATCGCTCTGCTCGATCTTGCGGGCCATGTGGATATTGGCGTGGCGAAACAGATACTGGAAGGCACGAACGTCCTCAATGACAGCCTGCCGCCTGAAATCATCGGTGTCGGTCTTGATGGCGTAGTAAAGAGCGGTCGCCAGCTTGGCGGACGGCTTGATCTTGGCGGCTTTCAGGTATTCGGTCATCATCGTGGCGGTGGCCCCGTAGCGCGGCCGAATGTCCACAAAAGGGGCCTTGATGCCCGTGTCGGGGTGGTGGTCGATGATCACCTGGAAGTTCAACTCGGCAAAGGCCGGGTGGTGGTTGGGCTGGGAGTCCACCAGGGCCAAACGGGTGAAGCGGGTGAAGTCGATTTCCCCGATAAACACCAACGAAACCCCCAGCAGGCGGATCATGTTCAAGTTGTCCGGCCGGGTGATGACGTTGGTGTGCGCAATGGTCACCCCGGCAACCTTGCGCCACAGCAGGCGCTTTAGAGCAATGGCGCTCGCAATCGCATCGGGGTCGGCATTGATCAGGATCAGGACCTGGTCCTCACCGGCGAATTGACTTTGCAAGCGGCGCAGTTTTTCGGATGCGGAGATGGGCATGGGGGATTTCGCTGTTCGCAATCTTTATCAGAGTATTACCATTTGATTCTTTTTTTTCAATTTATTTTTGAGGACTTTCTGCCTTTTGCCCGGTGACCGCGGCGGCAGCCTGCCGCAAGTGAAAATAAAACGAGCGGGGTGCTTGACAGGGGCCGATGCGATTTGCTAAAGGCACTCTGCACAGCGCATTCAGTTTTCAACCGCAAGATCATTCCAGGCCCCCTGCTGCGCGAAGGAGACCCGATCCTACGGTTCCAGGAAGCTCCAGCCGAACACGCGTTCTTCATTTCATCAAGGCGTCAACGGTTGTTTTCAGCGATTGAAACTGTCGCCGGGAAACCAACGCCCCCTTAGGTGAACAGGATGCCGGAATCCACAGCATGGGTTTCAACTACAAGAAAAACCAACCCTGGGTCGAAAACCTCACCATTGTATTGCAGCTCGGTCTTACCATGGCCGGCTGCATTTTTTTTTGTTTCTTCATCGGAAAAGCCCTTGATGCCTGGTTCGGCACCAAAGGGGTGTTCATCACCATCTTTACCCTGCTGGGGATTGCCGGCGGCGCCAACGTGGTTTACCGCCAGATCCTGGAAGTGACCAAACCCAAAGACGAGCCCGGCGATGAAGATCGAAACGACCGAAATTAGGGAGCTGCAAAAGAGGGTGGGGACCCGCGCCATGACCGTCGCCCTGGTGGCGGCCGGCATCTGCATCGTCGCCGGTGCGCGCCCCATCGGCAAAGGGCTGCTGCTGGGGACCCTTTTCAGCATCCTCAATTTCGTTCTCATGGGCGCCACGCTGCACCTGCGGCTGCAGCCCACCCGGCGGCGGGCTTTCTGGGGGGCTCTCGGCGGCATTGTGCCGCGCTACCTGCTGCTGGCGGTGCCGGTCATTTTGGCCCTCAAGCTGGAGCAGTTGAACCTCTGGGCCACGGTGGGCGGGATCTTCATGGTGCAGGCGGTCATTCTACTGGAACCTCTCTGGCGTTCGCTGCGCGCAGCGCGGCACTCTCGGGCATAGGAAACGTACTATGGGGGACTTGGGAAGAATAAATCAGCTGATCGTTACCATCGGCGGTCAAAACCTGACCTTCAATCTGCAAGTCATCCTGATGACCTGGATCGTCATCGGCGTGCTGCTCTTCTTCGGGGTCATGATGACCCGGCGCAGGGGAATGCTGCCGCATTCCATGCAGGTCCTGGGAGAGCTCTTCGTCGGGCAGTTCTACCAGCTCACCGAGGATGCCCTGGGCAAGGAGTACGTCGAGAAATACGCGCCCCTGATCTGCTCGGTGTTCATGTTCGTCGTTTTTTCCAACTGGCTGGGGGTCTTCCCGCACCTGGAAGAGCCCACCAAGGATCTCAACACCCCCCTCAGCTTGGGCATCATGGGGTTTTTCATCGCCCACTATGCCGGCATCCGCTCCAAAGGATTCAAGGCATACGCCAAGGAATATTTCCAGCCCGTCTTTTTCATGATGCCGCTTAATGTGATCGGCGAACTGGCCAAGATCATCTCCATTTCCTTCCGCCTTTTCGGCAACATCATGGGGGGCTCGATCATCATCCTGGTGGTGTCCTACCTGTGCTACAGTCTTGTGTTGCCGCCGTTTCTGATAGCCTTTTTCGGGATTTTCGTGGGTACGGTGCAGGCCTTCGTTTTTACAATGCTAACACTTGTTTACATTTCCATCCAGGTGAAATAGATGATGGAATTCGATGCGCAGGCGTGGGTTAAGGTCGCCGCATTCATCGGCGGGGGAATGGCCATTGGCTTCGGCGCCATCGGGGCGGCCATCGGCGAAGGCTATACCGCCTCCCTGGCCAATCTGGCCGTGTCCAGAAACCCCAAGATCTCCGGCGATATCTTCAAAACGATGCTGGTGGGCCAGGCCGTGGCCGAGTCCGCCTCCATTTTCGCCCTGGTGGTGGCCATTCTGCTGCTCTTCATGAACCCGAGCAATGCCAGTATGATTCAGGCCGCGGCGTTTTTGGGGGCCGGTCTCAGCATGGGCTTCGGGGCCATCGGTTCGGGGATCGGGTCCGGATTCCCCGGCGGGCAGGCGTGCTTCGGGCTTTCGCGCCAGCCGGCGGTCGCCAGCCGGCTGACCACCAACATGCTGATCGGCTCCGCCGTCTGTCAGACCCCGGCGATCTTCTCGCTGGTGGTGGCCTTTATTTTGCTCTTCATGAACTTTTCCGCGGCGCCCCTGAATCCCAACTGGGCAGCGCTGGTGGGTGCGGGGCTCAGCACCGGACTGGCCGCCATCGGCTCGGGCTACGGCGGCGGCATGGCCGCCGGTGCCAGTTGCGAGGGCGTCGCCCGTCAGCCGGAGGCGGTCGGCAACCTCACCACGATCATGCTGGTGGGCCAGGCGGTGGCCCAAACCCCCGCCATTTTCGGCCTTCTGGTAAGTTTTATTCTGATCTTCAAGGTGTGGCCCGAGACCGCTCAGATCCAAACGGCCATGGCGCTCCTGAGCGCCGGCCTGTGTGCTGGCTTCGGCGGCATCGGGCCGGGATTGGGCAACGGGATGGCCGCGGAAGGCGCGGTGCGCTGGGTGGCCCGCAACCTGTCCAGTGCCGCGGACCTGATGCGAATCATGCTGGTGGGCCAGGCCGTTTCGCAGTCCACTGCGATTTATGCCCTGGTGGTCAGCCTGGTGCTGATCTTTGTGGTTTAGTGGTCCTGTGTACGCCGGCCGTTTTGTGCTCGCGTACTTGGGAACAGTTGCAGTCGCATTCAAAATCGTCGTGACCGACGGATAAACGAGGAGGAAGACCATGGCAATTGAAGGTGCGGACCTTGTCAAAGCAGCGGCTTTTTTGGGAGCGGGGATTGCAATGGGGCTGGGCGCCATCGGCCCCGGTGTCGGCGAGGGGATGACGGCGGCCAAAGCGTGCGAGGCCATCGGCCAAAACCCCCGGGAAGCGGGCCTGCTGACCCGAACCATGCTGGTGGGCCAGGCCGTGGCCGAATCCACCGGTATCTACTCTCTGGTGATCGCCCTGCTGCTGCTCTTTGTGGTCTGATGATCGCTCCCGCCAATGGCAGAAAGCCCGTCAGTCTCAGCGGCGGGCTGCCGGCGGCGGACGCCGCTTTTATCCAATAACGGGTTTTTCCTACACCGGGTGGATGGGATATGGATTTCCAGATTGTCAGCAACATCGCCCTTATCAGCATCAACGCAACGCTGGTGGTGCAGCTGATCTCCTTCCTGATTTTCCTTTTTCTGATCAACGGGATCCTGATTCAGCCCCTGCGCCGGACCATGGCCGAGCGCGCCGGCTATCTCGACCAGATGAAGCTGGATATCGTGGAGGCGGAAAAGGAAATGAACCGCCTGCTGAAGGAACTGGCCGCGCGTGAAAAAATGGTGCGCAACGAGGCCCTGATGGCCACCAAAGAGATGGAAAACGAGGGGCTGCGCCGGGCTTCGGAAATCATCAAGGACGTCCGCAAAGAAATGGAAAGCCTCAGGAGCAAGACCCAACAGGCGGTGATCGACCAGTTGGCGGCGGCCCGCGAGAAACTTGAACGGGAATCCGAGAGCCTTGCGCTGAGCATCATGGAAAAACTGCTGGACCGGAGGTTAACCCGATGAAGCGCCGCGATAGACGCTATGGATGGGCCCGGATCGCGGCCTTGGCCTGCCTCTTTGTGCTGCTGGCGGCGGGGGCCGCACTGGCGGCCGAGGGCAGCGGGGGCTGGCGGCCGACCTATGATCTGGTGATGCGCTGGGTCAACTTTGCTCTGCTGGCCTTTGTCATCGTCAAATTTTCCCGCGAACCCCTCATGGACTTCCTGCAAGGCCGCAAACAGGCGCTTTCCATCGAAATCCAGCAGCTGGAAGCCCAGCATCAGGAAGCCGCGGAGCAGGCCAAGCAGGCCACCCGGCAACTGGAGGAAGGCGGCGCCCAACTGGCCGAACTGAAGGAGCGCATCATCAACCTGGGGGTCAACAGCAAGGAGCGCATCATCGAGGACGCCCGTCAGCAGGGGCGTAACATGCTGCTGGAATCCCAGCGCCGGGTGGAAGGCCAGATCCTCAGGGCGCGGCAGAAATTCCGCAACGAACTGGTGGATGCCGCGATCGACCGGGTGCTGGAAAAATTGCCGCAGACCATCAGCGATGACGATCGCGAGCGGATGGTCAAAAACTTCATGGCCAGCCTGGCGGTGAAATAAACGCGTCTGCCAGCCGCCGTTTTCCACGACCCAAGCCCATTGCCGGTGCCCCCCAACCGCTTGCAAGGGCGCCGGCGCTTGCCGCTGATTCTGCTGCGGGTCGGCCGATTAGCCGGCGGCCGCCTGCAAAGTGTCGGTGTCTGCAGCCCCTGACGTTTTGCCTGTGGCCCGCTGCGCGCCTGCTCTTCCTTCAACCGCCCGCCACCGCGGATTGCCCCGCAAGCAACACCCAGAATCGGCGCACCTCGCCCCGCTGCACCCCCACCCACGACCGGATCTCGCCCCGGGGATTTCGCTGGGGCCGTCAGCCGGTCTTGCCCCGGGCAACCCCCCCGTCAGCCCTTTGCCCCGACAGCGGCCGAGGGCCATTCATGCGCGATGCCGCTCGCCCGCAGGCTTTCGTACAAGACGATGCCGACGGCCGTGGACAGGTTCAGGCAGCGGATCTGGCGCGAGATGGGGATATGGTAGGTGCGGTGAGGGTAGCGGCTGCGAATGAAAGCCGGCAGGCCGCCGGTTTCCGAGCCGAAAATCAGGAACTGGCGGTTGGCCGGGGTGATCTCCCAGAAGGGCTGGGACCCGTTTTTACTCAGCAGGGCCATCTCCTCAGGCAGTGGTTGTTGGCTGGCGCTGAAGGCCTCCCAGTTCTCCCAGACCTTGAGGTCCACCCGCTGCCAGTAATCCAGCCCGGCCCGTTTGAGCGCCTTGCTGCTCAGGGAAAAGCCCAGGGGTTTGATCAGGTGCAGCCTGGCGCCGACCCCGAGGCAGGTGCGCCCGATGTTGCCGGTGTTCCAATGGACCTCGGGGGTGATGAGCACAACATGGCGTTCGCATTTCATCTGACCGCGCTCTCTTGTGGGCAGCTTGGCGCCAACCGGCGCCTGCCCCGGCGGGAAGCGGGCGTGATCCCCCCTTTTCCGCCGCCGCCCGCCGGCGGTGCGTTTCTTGTTTGACACAGGCGCATGATTTCTCTATATTTTCGGGTAAATTGAGACCCGGTTGGCGGGATCGCCAAGGCAGGAAAAACAACAAACATGCTCGATCAGATCCTCATTCTGGTTGTGTTGCTCTTTTTTTCCGGTTTTTTTTCATCCGCCGAAACCGCCCTTTTTTCCATCAGCCGGGTCAAAGCCCGGCACCTGGGTAAAATGGCGGGCAAAACCAACCTCTTGATCATGCGGATGAAGGAGGACCCCCACCGGCTGCTGGCCACGATCCTGATCGGCAACAATATGGTCAATATCGGCGCCTCATCCCTGGCCACGGCGCTCGCCCTGGACTATTTCCAGGACCAGGCGGTGGGGATCGCCACCGGCGGCATGACGTTTCTCATCCTGGTCTTCGGCGAAATATTCCCCAAATCCATTGCCACCCGCAACAACATCCTGATTTCCAAAATCGTCATCCTGCCCATTTTCTGGCTGTCGATCCTCTTTTTTCCCCTGATCAAGTTCCTCGATTTCATACCGAAACTGACCGGCAAAATCAAAAGGACTCCCACCGTCACCGAAGAGGAGCTGATGACCTTCGTGGAAGTGGTCGAGGAGGAGGGCGAGATCAAGGAGGAGGAAAAAGAACTGATTCACAACATTTTCGAGTTTGACGACACCAATGCCTATGAAATCATGACCCCGCGGGCGGACATGTACGTCATCGACGCCGACGATGAGCTGCGCGTGGATGAGATCGTCAAATCGGGCTTTTCCCGGATTCCCGTCATCCGCGGGGACATCGACCACGTGGTGGGGATCCTGAACATCAAGGACCTCTTCATGCGGCATCTCACCGCCAGCGCGCCCCTGGATGTCCGGGAACTGATGCAGCCGCCCTACTTCGTGCCGGAAAACAAAAAACTGGATTCCCTCCTGCGCCAATTCAAACGCCGCAAAAGCCATCTGGCGATTGTCGTCGATGAGCACGGGGGGGTGGCCGGCCTGATCACCCTGGAAGACGTGCTGGAGGAGATCGTCGGGGAGATCAGCGACGAAACCGACAAGGTGGAGGCCCGCATTGTCCGGTTGAAAAACAAGGAATGGATCGTTCTGGGCAAGACCGACGTCGAGGAGGTCAATGAAAAGATTCCCATGGAGATCCCGGAGTCCAAGGAGTATGACACCTTCTCGGGCTTCGTGCTCAACCAGATCGGCAAGATCCCCCAGGAAAAGGAGGAGATTCCCATCGGGTCCTTCATCGTGACGGTTCAGAAAAAGGACGGCAACCGGATCAGCGAGTACCACGTGCGCCAGGTCTGATCCTCAGCGCCGCTGGCCGCAGTGTGGGCAGTAACGGAAGTCGGCTGCCAGCGCCCGCCCGCAGCGGCTGCACGTTTCGCCCGGGGGGGCCGCGACGGCGGCTTCGGACGCGGCCTCGGGGTCCGAGAGGGTCCCGCAGCGGCTGCAAACCAGCAGCGGCGCCCCTTTTTTTACCCGCCACAGCGGGATGAAGAACAGGTTGAGGTAGTGGTCCACCCGCTGCAAGCGGGCCTGAAAAAGACCGCAGGCCGGACAGCGGCGGGCTGCCGGGTCCAAAACGACGGTTTTAGGTGAAATTCCGCCCACCAGAAAAAACACCGCTCACCTCTGATCTCGACGCCGCCCGGCAGCTGCTCGGCCAGCGCGTTGGATTTTACTTATGCCTGTCAAGGAGGCAACCACGATGATCATCGATTGCCACACCCACATCTTCCCGGCGGCGGTGCGCCAGAACCGGGAAAAATATTTCCGGGGGGAGCCGGCCTTCGAATTGCTCTACGCCTCTCCCAAAGCCAGACTGGTGGGGGCCGGGGAGCTGGTCGCCGCAATGGATGCCCAGGGGGTCGACCGGTCGGTGGTTTTCGGTTTCCCCTGGCGTGATGCCCGGATCGCGCGTTTGAACAACGACTATGTGATGGAGGCCGTGGGGCGCTACCCCGGGCGGCTGGTGGGGCTCTGCTGTCTGGATCCCTTCAGCCCCCAGGCCGAAGCCGAAACCCGGCGCTGCCTGGAAGGCGGGCTGGCAGGCATCGGAGAGCTGGCCTTCTATCAGTCCGGCATCGACGCCGCCGCCCTGGACAAACTGGCGCCCCTGATGGCGCTGTGTCTGACCAACGGGTTGGTGGCCATGATCCATACCAACGAGCCGGTGGGTCATCTCTATCCCGGCAAGACCCCCAACACCCTGCGGCAGATCTACGATTTGGTCAGGCGCTTCCCCGAAAACAAGATCGTGCTGGCCCACTGGGGGGGCGGGCTCTTTTTCTATCAGCTGCTCAAACGGGAGGTCAAGGCCGCGCTGCAAAACGTCTACTTCGACACCGCCGCTTCGCCGTATCTCTACGACCCGGATGTGTATCGGGTGGCCTGTGAACTTGTCGGCAGCGAAAAAATTCTCTTCGGCAGCGACTACCCGCTCCTCGGCCCCGCCCGATATTTCGCGGAAATGGCGGCCGCCAGGATCTCCGACGACGACCGCGAGCGGATCTGCGGCGGGAACGCCGCCCGTCTGCTGAACCTCTGAAAGTCAGGCCCAAAATGGCCGCCGGAGGCTCGGCTCAGGCCCCAAGCCGCCGGTTAAAATGCCCCCGGGAGGCGGCGGTGGGGATTGCCGGGGATCTCACAGGCGCCATTTGATGACCTGCCGTTCAAAGTCGATGCTGTAGTCCACGTTGCGCAGGAAATTCATTCCCAGCAGCCCCTTGAATCGCGTGGCCCCGCTGTGGCGGATGATCCCCGCGCGCAGGTTCTTGACGCGCACCGGGCCCACCTGCACATAGCTCAGGGTGGCCAGTTTGAAGGGGATGTTTTTGCCGCCCACCACCTGCGCCGTCGCCTGCTGGGTGCTGCGTATTTTCAAGCCCTGGGCGACCTCCTCGTGCAGTGCGATCAGTGATGCACCGGTGTCCAGGAGCAGCAGCGTTTCCACCTGATTGCCCTCGTAGTCCAGGGTGACCGGCACCAGTACCTGGTTGCCCCGGATGATCACCTTGGTTTCGTAAATTTCGCCGTCCTGCCTGCCGCCGGTGAAGTGCTCCGGGCGGTTGGCGGCCGCTTCGGCGGGGGTGCCGACGGCCCTTGGCGCCGCCCCGGCGGGGGCCTTTTGCAGGCGCTCGCGGTGTTTCAGGGCCGCCCGCTCCTCCGGTGCAAGGTCGTCATAGCGCTCCTTGTAGGTGGTCAGGTTTTCACGGTATTGCGGCGGGATTTTGGCCGCGTCGTCCACATAGCGGGTTTGGCCGTTCTCATCGACGTACTTGTAAAACGCCGGCTGCGAAAGGTTCGGCCAAAACCCCAGACCCGCCAGGATGACGCAGAGAACCAGGGGCTTTCGCAAGATCGGGTTCATTCGGCAACTCCGTTTGCCCGCAAAAAAGGTGACTTTTCCCTTTATCGGCCCCTGTCCCCGAAAGGTTTGCCTGAAAAAGCCGGCGGCCGGCGGGGGTCTCACGTCGGGCCGGGACGTTCAGCCGCGTGCAGCAGGCGCTGGAGTCGCGCCACCCAGGGGCGCAGCGGGTCCTGGTGCTCGGGGGGGACCATCAGGATTCTGACGGGGCGGTTTCGGATCAGGCCGTTTGACCCGCAGCCCAGGGCGCCCTGGCGGTAGGCCCGGCGAGCGTCAGCGGGGGCCAAAACCCGGAGCAGATCTGAAAAGTTGCCGCTGCAGCCCGTCTGGTCGAGGTGTTCGATGACCTGCAGGAAAACCGTGTTGACGGTCACCATCAGCGGGGTCTGCTCGGCGCAGCCGATTTGAGCGCAGCCGCGAAGGGAGGCGAAACTGCGGCAGCCGAACGGGCGCAGTGGATAGACCGGGCAGACGGCGTCGGTCAGCAACGGGCAGGGACCCCAGGCGGGGTCGGCGTCTTCCGCCGGGGGGTCTTCGCCCGCGAGACAGAGCTCCGCCAGCTGGTTGGTGGTGACCGTCGGGCGGAAGCGGTTTCTGCCGGCCTGGGCTGCTGCACGCGCCAGGAGGGGGCCGCGCACTTCCAGGGAAAGCCCCTCCAGCAGCCGGTAAGCCTCCAGAGTGGTCAGGGTCACGTTACGGGTGCAGCAGCTGTGGCAGCCCTTCCGGCAGGCCAGCGCCAGGGTGCCCGCATAGGCATCGTAGAGGGCCTCGATCCGGTTTAGCAGGGCGAGTTTTTGCTGGAGTTCCATGAGGCTGGGGGGCTCCCGGGTCGGTTTCAGGCCGCAAACCGCAGGACAAGGGCGCTCAGGGCGGCCCAGCCAAGGGTCAGGACGGTCAGGGCGGCACAGATGCCCGCCAGGGATTTATGCCAGAGGGTCTCCGGTCGGCGTTCGCGGTAGCCCAGCAGGTAGGCCAGCAGGGCACCGCTCACCAGACCGCCGCCATGCCCCCAGTTGTTGATTCCGGGCACCAGCAGCCCGAAGACGAACAGCCCCAAAACCCAGCCGCTGACCTGTTTGTAAACCGCCTGACCGTAAGTGCCGCCGCGGTTTTTGCCGTAGAAAAGGGCCGCACCGATCAGGCCGCAGACCGCCGCCGAGGCGCCGATGGTCAGCGCCACCCCCGCCAGGTAGGACACCAGGAAGCCGCCCACGCCGCTCAGGGTGTAGAGGCTGATCATGCGATAGGGGCCGTACTCGCGGATGACAAAGGGCGCCAGCTGCCGGAAGGCCATCATGTTGAAGACGATGTGGAGAATGCCGCCGTGGAGGTAATTTGCCGTCAGCAGGGACCACCAGCGGTGTAGGCGGTCGATGGGAATGGTCCCGGTGGCCCCCAGATGCAGGAGGCTGAGATCCGATGGGGCCAAAGCGGTCAGGGGGTTCAGCGACACCCGGGTGTCGCCCGGGTTGAGCAGCAAGGCGAGGATGAACATGCCGGCGTTGAGAAAAACCACCCAGTTGACCAGCGTCTCCTCGCGCCCGAGCCCGCGGGTCCAGGGGTTGTTGCGCCACAGGGCGGCGGGCCGGGAGGTGCCGCAGTGCGGGCAGCGGGGCTCGTCGGCACTGATCAGCTTGCGGCAGTTGGGGCAGAGCAGTGAAGAGCGCTTCGGTTCTGGCATCGCGGGACCTGTTTGATGGCTACTTAAAGCTTGACGGGCGGCGGTCTTTGATTCTATTTTGAAATCCAAGGAGTTTGCCGATCGCCCCGGATCATTTCCTGAAAATGGCATACGTATAGACAAGATATAGTGTAACCGCAACCCGACGAAGTCAAATTTTTGCGACGGTTCAGAAAGGTGGTTATGCATGGCGCTGCATCCCCGGGCCGGAAGGCCCGCCCCGGCATCCATCCGGGCCAATATTCCCCAGCTGGTCAGCGCGTACTACACCCGCCACCCGGACCCCGCGGACCCCGCCCAGCGGGTGAGCTTCGGCACCTCGGGTCACCGCGGCTCGGCCCTTAAAAACAGCCTCAACGAGGACCATATCCTGGCCACCAGCCAGGCAATTTGCGACTATCGGCGGGCCAACAACATCAGCGGCCCCCTTTTTTTGGGGATGGACACCCACGCCCTGTCGCAGCCCTGCTTCATCACCGCCCTGGAGGTGCTGAGCGCCAATGAGGTGACGGTCATGATCGACCATCAGGGCGGCTTTACCCCCACCCCGGTGGTCTCCCACGCCATTCTGGCCTTCAACCGGAGGCAAGCGGCGCCGCGTGCCGACGGCATCGTGATCACCCCCTCGCACAACCCCCCCGAAGACGGGGGCTTCAAGTACAACCCTCCCCACGGCGGGCCGGCGGACACCGAGGTCACCCGCTGGGTGGAGAAACGCGCCAACCAACTGCTGGCGGAAAACAACCGGGGGGTTAGACGGCTGCGCTATGAGGCGGCGCTCAAGGCCCCCGGGGTCCGGCCCCATGATTTTTTCACCCCGTACATCCAGGACTTGGAGCAGATCATCGATGTCGCGGCGATCCGCTCGGCCGGAATCCGGATGGGGGTCGACCCCATGGGCGGGGCCACCGTCGGTCTCTGGGAGCCCCTGGCCGCGGCCCTGAACCTGCAGATCACGGTGGTCAACCCCGAAATCGATCCGACCTTCGGCTTCATGACCCTCGACAAGGACGGCAAGATCCGCATGGACTGCTCCTCGCCGTATGCCATGGCGGGCCTGATCGGGCTCAAGGCCGATTTTGAGATTGCCTTCGGCAACGACCCGGACGGCGACCGGCACGGCATCGTGACCCCTGACGGGGGGTTGATGAACCCCAACCATTACCTCTCAGTGGCGGTCTGGTACCTCTTCCAGAACCGCCCCCGTTGGCGGCCGCAGGCCCGGGTCGGCAAAACCCTGGTGAGCAGCAGCATGATCGACCGGGTGGCCGCCCATCTGGGCAAAACCCTGTGGGAGGTGCCGGTGGGCTTCAAGTGGTTTGTCCCCGGTCTGATTGACGGCAGCTGCGCCTTTGGCGGCGAGGAAAGCGCCGGGGCGAGCTTTCTGCGGCATGATGGCAGCGTCTGGACCACCGACAAGGACGGCATCGCCATGGATCTTCTGGCCGCCGAGATCACCGCCATCACCGGGCGGAGCCCGGCGGCGCTCTACCGGCGACTGGCGGCTGAATTCGGCGACCCGCTCTATGAGCGCCTGGATGCGCCGGCCACGGCGGCCCAAAAAGCGGTCCTGAGCACTCTCGCGCCCGAGGACGTCCAGGCCGCGGAGCTCGCCGGTGAGCCGATTTGCGCCAAACTGACCCGCGCCCCTGGAAACGATGCCCCCATTGGCGGCCTCAAGGTGGTCACCGCCAACGGCTGGTTTGCCGCCCGCCCCTCGGGCACCGAGGATGTCTACAAAATCTACGCGGAGAGCTTCAACGGCCGCTCGCACCTCCAGAGAATTCAAACCGAGGCCCGGGAGATCGTCCAGCGGGCGTTTTCGGCCGCCGGGGCCTGAGCGCCGCAGCAAGGGGGAGTCCAGCATGAAGCGATGGGTGGTTTTCAACCAGAAGGGCGGGGTGGGCAAATCCACCATCGCCTGCAACCTGGCCGCGGTCAGTGCCGCCCGCGGGCGGCGCACCCTGGTGGTGGACCTGGATCCCCAGGGCAATTCGACCCAGTACCTGCTGGGAACCGGGGCGAGCCACCTGGAGACGACCCTGGCCACCTACTTCGAGGAGACCCTCTACGCCTTTTTCAAGACCCAGCGCCCCGAAAGCTGCGTCCACCCGACGCCCTTTGTCGGTCTGGACGTCATGCCGGCGCACCCCGCGATGGCGGAGCTGGAGGGCAAGCTGGAATCGCGCTACAAGATGTTCAAGCTCAAGGAGGCCCTGGACAGTCTGGTGGATTACGCCGCTGTCTTCATCGATACCCCGCCGGCGCTCAATTTCTTCACCCGCTCGGCGCTGATCGCCGCCGACGCCTGCCTGATTCCCTTCGACTGCGACCACTTCTCCCGCCAGGCGCTCTACGCGCTGCTGGAGAACGTCCGGGAAATCCGGGCCGACCACAACCCCCGCCTGGAGGTGGCCGGGATCGTGGTCAACCAGTTCCAGGCACGCGCCCGCCAACCCCGGGAAATCGTGGCGGCGCTGCGGCAGGAGGGCCTGCCGGTCCTGGATCCCTACATTTCCGCCTCCGTCCGGATCCGCGAGTCCCACACGGCGGCCCAGCCGATGATTTTCTTTGACCCGCGCCACAAGCTGAGCGCCGAATTTCAGGCCCTCCAGGAGCGGCTGGGCTGAGGATCGGGCGGTCTGCGCCCTGAAGCCCGCGCCGTTGGCACCCCCCAAGACCGTTTGCCGTCCGCCACCGCCCGCTGCCCGCAAGCCCCCGGAGATTAAAGGATATCCCCCCGAAAACCGATCTGTACAGGGTATCTGCCCCGGGAGGCGGCCGGACAGAAGCGGCGCCGGCGCCCGGAACGCCCATGGGGGCGCGGCATCGACAACATCGAAAATCTAGCGGCGGAAAGCATCATGTCAAAATTGACGATTGCGGGGCTTTTGACGACCCTCAGCGGGTTGGTCATATTGGGGTTTCAGTCGATTTCCTCCCTGATGGGAACCGAGGAGGTCTGGAAAAGCCTCAGCCTGCGGGATGTCCTGGACGGCGGTCAGCTGGGCTGGATCGACCAGGTGGCGCTCTTGGGGGTCGACCGCGGGCTGGATTACCTGGTGAGCATGCCGCTGTTCGCCCTGCTGGTGGCCAGCGGGGCCATCCTCCTGGTGGTCAGCGGGTTCGTCTCCAAGTGAGGGCGGGCGGCCGTTTTCAGGCCGGCTGTGGCATCGAAGCGGGGGGCTGAAGGGCTCAGGCGAGGGTCACAAGGCGGCCGGCGGTTTCCTGGCAGGCCACTGTCAGGTCGATCCCGGGCGCCGCTTGAAGCGCCAGTCCGACTTCGGCGAGGGCTTTCTCGGGGGAGTTGTTCTTCTCGCTGAGGTGCGCCAGGATCACGTGCTGCAGACCGGCGTGGCGCACGGCGCTGAGCAGCTGGCGGGAATCGCGGTTGGCCAGATGTCCGCAGCGGCTTTTGATGCGCTGTTTGAGGGGCCACGGGTAGGGGCCGTTTTCCAGCATCAGCGGATCGTGGTTGGCCTCGAGGACCAGGGCGTTGCAGTCTTTCAGGTTTTCCTGAACCAGGGCGGTGGCGATCCCCAGGTCGGTGGCGATGCCCAGTTTGCCGCCGTTTGCGCTGACGGTGAAGCCCGCCGGGTCTTCGGCGTCATGGCAGAGGGCAAAGGGGCGAAAGTTAAGGGCCGCGATTTGAAAGCCGTGGCCGCAGCGGAAGGCGCGGACCTCATGCAGGCTGCCCAGCTGGGGGCCGGCGGCTTTCAAGGTGGGCGCCGTGATGTAGACTGGCAGGTGGTAGCGGCGTGACAGCACACCGACGCCCCGGATGTGGTCGTCGTGCTCGTGGGTGACCAGGACCGCCGTCAGCCTCTCGGGGCAAAGCCCCCGCGAGTGCAGGCGGCGTTCGATTTCAACCCCGGAAAGACCGGCATCGATCAGGACGGCGGTGGTGGCATCGGCCACGTAGATGGCGTTGCCCCGGCTGCCGCTGGCCAGAACGCAGACCGTCAGCGCTGCGGGCGCGGTCTGGGGTTCGGGGGCGGCTGGGGGAATCGCGGCAGGCGCCATGCCCTCAGGCCCCCGTGTGGCCGAAACCGCCGGCGCTGCGGGCGGTGTCCTCCAAGCGGGTCGTCAGCTGCACCCGCACCTGGCAGATCCGGTTGATCACCATCTGGGCGATGCGGTCGCCGCGGTGGACCGTAAAAGGAGTTTTGCCCAGGTTGATCAGCGGGATTTGCACCTCACCGCGGTAATCGGCATCGATGGTTCCGGGCGAATTGATCAGCCCGATGCCGTGATGCGCGGCCAGCCCGCTGCGCGGCCGGATCTGAGCCTCGTAGCCCGGCGGCAGGGCCATGGCGAAGCCCGTCGGGATCAGCAGAATCGCCCCCGGTGCAAGGGTCAGCGGCTGAGACACGGCCGCACAGAGGTCCATCCCCGCGGCCAGGGGGGTCATGTAGCGCGGCAGGGGGAGATCGGCGTCCTCTTCCGGCCGCAGCCGGCAGAACCTGACGGTGGGGGCGGATTCCATGGGCAAGATCCTGTTCTCTCCCCCAGCCGGGGGGAACGTCAGAGTGCGAGGCACTCCCTGAAGGCCTCCGGGGCGGCGTCCAGGGGCGGGCCGAGGATTGTCAGGGCGGTCTGGTCGGCCTGAAAAAGCGTGTTGGCGAGCGCCAGGAGATCTTCGGCAGTCACGGCCTGCAGCCGCTCGAGAATCGTTTCCAGGGGGATGCAGCGCCCAAAGAGGAGCTCGCTCTGGGCGATGCGGGCCATCTGATTGTCGGTGCTTTCAGCGGCCAGGAGAAGGCAGCCCTTGGTGTAGTCCTTGGCGTCCTGGAGCTCGGCTGCGCTGACCGGGGCGTCCTTCAGCGCCCGCAGGTTGCGGGCGATCAGCCGGGTGGTTTCCAGCGCCTTGTCGGGCTCCACCGCCGCATACACCCCGAACATGCCCGTGTCCTCGTATGAGGCCGTATGGGTGTAGACCGAGTAGGCCAGTCCCCTGCGCTCGCGGATTTCCTGAAAGAGCCGCGAGCTCATATTGCCGCCCAGCAGCGAATTGAGCAGCGACAGGGCAAAGCGCTGCGCGGCCCTGAGGGACACCCCCCGGGTACTGAGGCACAGGTGGACCTGCTCGAGGGCTTTGGCGTGCACCGACAGCGCCGCGCGTCCCGCGGTGGGGTGGCGCGGCGGCAGGGCGGCCGGCGGCGGCTGGATGGCCGCAAACGGCGCACCCAGCAGGTCGGTCAAGCGGTCGTGGTCGATGTTGCCGGCCGCCGCCACCACGATCTGACCGGGGTGGTAGAAGCGGCGGAAAAAGGCCCTGAGGGCCTCGGCGCCGAACGCCCCAACCCCTTCGCGGGTTCCCAAAATCGAGCGTCCCAGCGGGTTGTCGCCCCAGAAGTCGCTGCCGGCCAGGACGTGCACGTACTCCTCGGGGCTGTCCTCGACCATCCCGATTTCCTGGCAGATCACCGGGCGCTCGCGCTCGATTTCCAACGGGTCGAAGGTGGAGTTCAGGAAGATATCGGAGAGAATCTCGACCATCGTCTCCAGATGGGTATCCACCACCCGCGCGTGGTAGCAGGTGGCCTCCATGCTGGTGAAGGCGTTCGTCTGGCCGCCGATGGCATCGAACTCCTTGGCGATCTGAAATGCCGAGCGCTTTTC
The DNA here is from genome assembly GCA_022340425.1 of Desulfobacteraceae bacterium. Taxonomy (NCBI): domain Bacteria; kingdom Pseudomonadati; phylum Thermodesulfobacteriota; class Desulfobacteria; order Desulfobacterales; family Desulfobacteraceae; species Desulfobacteraceae bacterium. The sequence goes on from JAJDNY010000105.1 coordinate 26,148, forward strand.
GGTGCCCTTGAAAATCATGTGCTCGATAAAATGCGAGAGCCCGTTTTCAGCCGGGGATTCGTCACGGGCGCCCACGTTCACCCAAACCCCCATGGAGACCGAGCGCACGTGGGGCATCTTCAGGCTCAAGAGGCGGACGCCGTTGGGCAGGGTGGTCTTTCTAAGCGCCGCTTTCATGCTGCCCTTCAAGCACGGCCTTGTGGCTCAGGCGGATTTTGCCGTCCCGACCGACCTCCAGGACTTTCACCCTGAGGGTGTCGCCCTCCTTGACGATATCGCTCACCTTCTTCACCCGATGGGTGGCCAGCTGCGAGATGTGGCACAACCCGTCGGTTCCCGGCATGATCTGCACGAAGGCGCCGAAATCGGTGATTTTGACCACGGTGCCATCGTAGATGGCGCCCACCTCGGGGTCCATGACGATGTCGTTGACCATTTTCAGGGCGGCGTCGCCATCTTTCTGGGAGGTGGCCGCGATCTTGACGGTCCCCGAATCGTCCACCTCCAGGCGGGTGTTGGTTTCGCTCTGGATCCCGCGGATCACCTTGCCGCCCGGTCCGATCAACTCGCGGATCTTGTCGGGGTGGATCTTGACGATATAGACCTTGGGGGCGAAGCTGGAGATCTCCTGGCGCGGCTTGCCCAGCGCGGCCAGCATTTTGTCCAGAATGAAGAGCCGGCCAACGCGCGCCTGCTCCAGAGCCTGGGTCAGAATGTCGCGCGAGAGCTCGAGGATCTTGATGTCCATCTGCAGGGCCGTGATCCCCTCGCGGCTGCCGGTGACCTTGAAGTCCATATCCCCGGTGTGGTCCTCGTCGCCGAGGATGTCCGACAGGACGGCCACCTGGTCGCCCTCTTTGACCAGCCCCATGGCGATGCCCGATACCGGCGCCTTGATGGGCACGCCCCCGTCCATCAGGGCCAGGGTGCCGGCACAGACCGTTCCCATGGAGGAGGACCCGTTGGATTCCAGGACCTCGGAAACCAGGCGGATGGTATAGTCGAAATCCTCCTTGGCCGGGATGACCCGCTCCAGCGCGCGGGTGGAAAGCCCGCCGTGGCCGATGTCGCGCCGGCTGGGGCCGCCGATGCGCTTGACCTCCCCCACCGAGAAGGGCGGGAAGTTGTAGTGCAGCATGAAGGGACGGAACTCCTCGCCGCTCAGGGTTTCCACGCGCTGCTCGTCGGGGCCGGATCCCAGCGTCAGGACCCCCAGTACCTGGGTTTCGCCGCGGGTGAAGAGGGCGCTGCCGTGAGGCCGCGGCAGGATCCCGACCTCACAGCTGATCGGCCGGATTTCATCGAACCTGCGGCCGTCAATGCGGCGGCCCTCCTTCAGAATCATCTCCCGGCTGACCCGCTTCTTGAGATCGCTGAAAATTTCGGCGACCACCTTCCTGCGGTCGGCGTAGGCCTCCCCCAGGCGCGTGATCAGGTCGGCTTTCAGCGCCCGTAAACGGTCCTGGCGCTCCAGCTTGGCGGGAATGCGGAGCCCGGCCTTCAAGTCGTCCAGAATTTCGGCTTCGATTCTGGCGGCCAACTCCTCGTCGCGCTCGGCTTCGGGGATGACCCGTTTGGGCTTGGCGATCTTTTCCCGCAGTTCCTCCTGCAGCGCGATCAGGGGCTGCATTTCCTTGTGGCCGAAGAAGATGGCTTCCAGCACATCGGCTTCGCTGACCATCTTGCTGCCACCTTCGACCATCACGACTCCGGTTTTGGAGCCGGCAACAATGATGTTGATATCCGAGGTCTCCCATTCCGCGATGGTCGGGTTGACCTTGAACCGGCCGTCGATGCGGCCCACCCGGACGGAGGCGATCGGTCCGGCGAAGGGGATGTCGGAGATGTGCAGCGCCGCCGAGGCGCCCACCATCGCCAGGACGTCGGGGTCGTTTTCCTGGTCCATGGACAGCACGGTGGCGATCACCTGGGTTTCGAAGCGGTAATTCTTGGGGAAAAGGGGCCGGATGGGCCGGTCGATCAAGCGCGCCGTCAAGGTTTCCTTTTCGCTGGGGCGCCCGATTTCACGCCGGAAATAATTCCCCGGAATGCGGCCCGCGGCGTAGATCTTTTCCTGGTATTCCACCGACAGGGGCAGAAAATCGACTTCCGCCCGTTCCTCGTTGGCGGCGACGACGGTGACCAGCACGATGGTATCGCCGTACTGCACCACCACCGAGCCGGAGGCCTGTTTGGCCACCTTGCCGGCCTGGATGCTGAAGGGCTTGCCGCCGATCTCTGTTTTCAGTAAAACGGTCATGTCTTTCTCTCCTAAAAAAAGCGTTGTCCAGCCTGCTGCTCTGAAACGTTTCAAATACCGCAGATTGGTTGGGTTTGGATCTTGGGGAAAATGCACGGCGCCCCGGGGGCATCCGCCCGGTTGCAGCCCGGGCGGAAAAAAACAGTTCCTTTTGCTCCGGGCGGTTGGGACGCTGGATTCGTGGGGTTGCAGAGGCCGCGCATCCGACGGGCGCGGTAAAGAAACGTTTCGCGGCTATCCGCACGCCAAGGCCGCTGCCCCAACGGCAGCGGGCACCGGGCGGCCGGACCACCGCTTGCCGGCCCCGCTGACCTCCGCCGGCCTCCTGCAGTCCGGGGATGATGTCTGTCGCGGACCAGCGCCCGATTAACCACGGGCCGCGCGCCGCGGCCTGCAAAAGCGGCGGGCCTTGTGCCACCATCGGTTGCCGTGACAGGAGGGTTCCGCTGGGGTGGGGTGGCGAGCGCGCCGACACGGCGCCGGTGCGACGGCAGGGGCAAGGGGTAGGTTATCGCCGCAACCCTAAAGTGTCGATGATGGCACGGTAGCGCTTGACATCCTTGTTCTTGACGTAGTTGAGCAGCCGGCGGCGCTGGCCGACGAGCATCAGCAGCCCCCTGCGGGAGTGGTGATCCTTCTTGTGCACCTTGAGATGCTCGGTGAGATAGGAAATGCGATGGGTCAAGAGCCCTATCTGAACTTCCGGGGAACCGGTATCGCTTTCGTGCAGTTTGAATTGATCGATAAGCCCCTTTTTGTCGATTGAAGTCAGTACCACTTTCTTTTGGCCTCCTCTGGTTGAAAGCAACGGTCGATGCCGAATGAATCGGATCGACCCGGTTTTTTCACATGGCTCCTCTTTATCCTATAATCCGGCACCTGTCCATAGCTAAACCTCAACAAACACCCGCGGCGCAGGCCTCCGCCGGCATCACGCATAGATAGGCCCAGCTGCGTGGCGGCTCGCGCCACTGCACCACCGCCAGCAGGCGGCCGGCGGGGGTCAGCAATTTCAAGCGGCCGCCGGTCGAAGCCTGCTCCGGCGGGAGGTCGCCAGCCCCCAGCGGGCGTCCGCAGCGGATTTTTTCCACCTGGGCGTCGCTGACCGTATGCTCCGGCATTCCGCGCAGGGCGGGGGCCATTGGGATGATCCGGCCGGCGGCCGCGCCGGCCGCGGCCAGCGCCCGGAAAGCCGTCAGGCTGACGGCCTCGTCGATGGTGAAACCGCTGCTGCGCAGGCGCCGCAAGTCGCTGAGATGGCCGCCGCAGCCCAGCGCCTGGCCCATATCGGCGCACAGGGTGCGGATGTAGGTGCCGGCACTGCATTCCACTTCAAACCGCACCCGCGGGCCGTCGACGCCCGTCAGCACGATGGAAAAGATCGTTACCGGGCGCGGCGGCTTTTGAACCGGCTGGCCTTTGCGGGCCAGTCGGTACAACGGGCTGCCCGCGTGTTTGAGGGCCGAGTAGACCGGCGGCTGCTGGTTCAGCTGTCCGGTGAAGCGTTCAAAGACGGCACAGATCGCCTCCCGGGTGACGGCGCCGGCATCGGCCCGCGCGACCACCGCCCCCGTCCGGTCCTGGGTGTCGGTGGCGACCCCCAAAGTAAGGGTGGCGTCGTAAGTTTTACGTCCGCTCAGGAGAAACCGGGCCAGGCGGGTAGCGCTGTTCAGGCAGCAGACCAGCACGCCGGTGGCCATGGGGTCCAGGGTGCCGGCATGGCCCACCTTGCGCGCGCCGCTCGCCTTTTTGATCTCTGCCACCACTTGCGCGGAGCTCATCCCCGCGGGTTTGTCGATGACCAGAATGCCGCTTTTTTCCAGGCCCATACGGCACGCTAGATGTTCTGGGCCAAGTCGAAAATCTTGGATTTCAACTCCGCCATGTCGGCCGTGATGTTGAAGCCTGCGGCATTGGCGTGTCCGCCGCCGCCGAAGGCGGCCGCAATCGCCGCCACGTCCACCGTGCCGTCGGAGCGCAGGCTGACGTGAAAGTGGCCCTGCCCGCCGGGTGAAGACTCCCCGTTGCCGTTTTCCTGGATCAAAACCGCCACCCGCACATCCTGAATCCGTTTGGCATAGTTGATGATCCCGTCGGCGTCCTCGGGCAGGGTGTTAGTTTCGCGCAGCATTTGACGGGTCAGGGTCATCAGGGAGAGCTTGCCGTTGGGCGAAATTTCGATGGAATCCAGCGCCAGGTTCAACAGCTTGATGCGCCCCATGGAGTAGGTGCCGTAAACGTGCTGGGCCACCTTGGAGGGTGTGACCCCCCGGCGCACCATTTCGTCACAGATGGAAAAGGCGGCGCTGTTGGTGTTGGCAAACCGGAACGAGCCGGTATCGGTCAGGATGCCGGTGTAGATGGCCGTCGCCACGGCCTTGTCGATGGGCGTGGCCAGCTGCTTGATCAGGCGGTAGACGATCTCCGCGGTGGAGCAGGCGCCGGTGTCGATGAGCTGCAAATGGCCAAAGCCGGTGTTGGTCACGTGATGGTCGACGTTGATGATGGTTGGAATTCGGCTCACCGCCGGGGCCGCGGCCCCGATGCGCTCCAGGCTGCCGCAGTCCAGTATGACCGCGGTGTCGAAGCGGGTCTGGTTGTCGAAGCGGCGGCTTATGGCCGCCACCCCGGGCAGGAAGCGGTAGACCGCCGGAATGTGGCTTTCGTTGAAAAGCGCGGTCTGGACTTCCAGGTGGGCCAGCGACAGCCCCAGGGCCAGCAGGGAACCGATGGCGTCGCCATCCGGCTGGATGTGGGAGGCCAAAAACACCCGGCGACTACTCTTCAGATGGCGAACGATCTGGTTCATGATCCGATTTGAGCGATTCGAGCAGTTGTTCGATGCGCGCGCCGTAATCCAGGGAGTCGTCGTGAAAAAACTGAAGCTCCGGCATGTAGCGCAGGCCCAGTTCGGCGGCCAGAGACCGTTTCAGGTAGCCTTTGGCGCTTTCCAAGCCCGCGGCGGCCGCCTCGCGCCCGGCGGCGGTCATGGCGCTTTGCACCGTGTAATAGATCCTGGCGATCCGCAGGTCGCGGGTCATTTTTATCCCGGTGATGATCACCGCCGCCAGCCGGGGATCCTTGACCTCCTTGTGGATGAATTCGGACAGAAGGCGCTGGATCTGCCCACCCACCCGCTGGGCGCGGGAAAACGGCTTCATATGCTGATGAGCTCCATTTCGGTATCGATGACTTCGGCCAGCCCCAGGTCTTCGGCCAGGTTGAATATCTTATCGACCTTGGAGTTGATCAGCTGGCGGTCGTTGCCGGTCAAAGAGAATCCGATCTCGGCCCGCTGGTGAATGTCGTTGGCGCCGACCTCCGCCACCGAGGCGTTGAAGTTGTTGCGGATCTGGGAAATGATCATTTTGACGATCCTGCGCTTGCCCTTCAGGCTATGGCAGTCGTGCAGCCTGAAGGTGATGATGCCGATTCCGACCACCATAGGGGTGTTTCCTCGCCGGGTTTCAGGGTCGCGGGAAAAAATAATTTCACAAAATTGCGCCGGATTTTGGTTTCTCAGCAAGACCCATTCGTCGACGCATATCGAGATACGTGTCGGCGGATGTAACGCCGGTGACGGGCCAAAAGACAAGCAAGGTTACGGAATTATTTTTTTCCGGGGCCCTCAGGCCAGCGCCGGTTTGATTTCCTCCAGGAAGAAGCACTGGATTTCGTCCGCGACCTTGATATCGTTGTAGTTCTCGATCCCGATGCCGCACTCGTAGCCGCGCTGGACCTCCTTGACATCGTCTTTGAAGCGCCGCAGGGAGGCGATCTTGCCCTCGAACTGGATGATGCCGTCGCGCAGCAGCCGCACCCGCTGTCCGCGCTCGATTTTGCCCTCGGTCACGTAGGCGCCGGCGATGGTGCCGACCTTGGGTACGTGAAAGACCTCCCGGACCTCCGCCAGCCCCAGAATCCGCTCCTCGTAGGTGGACTCCATCAGGCCGACGATGGCGTCCTTGACCTCCTTGATCACATTGTAGATGATGTTGTGGTAGCGGATGTCGACATGCTCCTCCTGGGCCATGTCGGCCACCTTGGTGTTGGGCCGGACGTTGAAGCCGATGATGATCGCGTCGGAAACGGCGGCCAGGGAAACATCGGATTCCGTGATGGTGCCGGTGGCGGCATGGATCACGTTGATTTTGACCTCCTCGTTGGAGAGCTTGACCAAGGAATCCCGCAGGGCCTCGATGGAGCCGTCCACGTCGGCCTTGATGATCAGGTTGAGGTCCTTGACCTCGCCCTCCTTCATCCTCTCGAAGAGGCTTTCCAGGCTGACCCGGCTGGTTTTGGCCAGCTCTTTGGCCCGCTGCTTCTGGGCCCGATGCTGGCTGACCTGGCGGGCGTTCTTCTCATCGGCAAGGGCCACGAATTCGTCGCCGGCGCCCGGGACGCCCGTGAGGCCCAGAATTTCCACCGGAATCGAGGGGCCGGCCTCATCCACTTGCAGGCCGCGGTCGTTTAACATCGCCCGGACCTTGCCCGAGTAGATGCCGCAGACGATGGGGTCCCCGGTCCGCAGGGTGCCGTCCTGGATCAGAATCGTGGCCACCGGTCCGCGGCCTGAATCCAGCTTGGACTCCACCACGTGCCCACTGGCCAGCTTGTTGGGGTTGGCCTTGAATTCCAGAACCTCGGATTGGAGCAGGATCATTTCCAGCAGGTCGTCAATTCCCTGGTTCTGTTTGGCGGAGACCTTGACAAAAATGGTGTCGCCGCCCCACTCCTCGGGCATCAGGCCGACTTCGGCCAGCTGCCGCTGAACACGGTCGGGGTCGGCGTTGGCCTTGTCCATCTTGTTGACCGCGACGATGATCGGCACCTCGGAGGCCTTGGCGTGGTTGATGGCCTCGATGGTTTGGGGCATGACACCGTCGTCGGCGGCCACCACCAGGATGACGATGTCGGTCACCTGCGCCCCGCGGGCGCGCATCGCGGTGAAGGCCTCGTGGCCGGGGGTGTCCAGAAATACGATCTGGCCCCTGGGGGTCGAGACGTTGTAGGCGCCGATATGCTGGGTGATCCCGCCGGCTTCGCCCTCGGTCACGCGCGTTTTGCGGATGACGTCCAGGAGCGAGGTCTTGCCGTGGTCGACGTGGCCCATGATGGTGACCACAGGCGGGCGCGGCAGCAGCTGATCCGGTTCATCCGTGGCGACTTTCAGGATAGCCTCCTCTTCGAATGCGGCCTTTTCGACCTCGAAATTGAACTCCGAGGCCACCAGCACGGCGGTCTCGTAATCGATGGTTTGATTGACGGTCACCATCACCCCCAAACCCATGAGCTTGCCGATGATCTCGTTTGCCTTGATCCCCATGCGCTTGGCCAGTTCGGAAAGCACGATGGCGTCGTCGACCTTGATTCGCCGCTTGATGGCCTTGGGTGTGGTGATTTGCGTTTTCTGGCCCTTGGCGACCTTGAGCTTGCCGCCTTTGCGGCCCTTGCGGCCGCGGCCGCCGCTGGCGTAAAGATCGGCGCCTTCGACGACCTCCTTGCGGCGGAAGGCATCCTTTTTGCGGGCCAACTTCTTCTCGGCGGCCGGCTCTTCCTCGCGTTTTTTACCCTTTTTCTTACGGCCCTCGCGGGCCGCCGTTTCCTCGGGGCTGACGGTGGCCGGGGTCTCAATCCGGCGTTCGACCTTGGCCGTGGGGGCTTCGGCCTCCTTGCGCTCTTCCTTTTCGGCCTGGAGGGCCCGCACCACCTCGCGGGTCGGCAGGCTGATAATCTTGGCAACGGCGTCGCCCTTCTTGCGCTTCACCTTGACCGGTTTTTCGGCCCTGGCCGGGGCGGGTTTTTCGGCCGCGGCCTGGTCTTCGGCTTCAGCGCTCCGGGGCGCCTCGGCCGTGGTTTCGACATGTGGGGCTTCGTCGCCGACGGCCGGTGGCGCCGGGGTTTCCTCGGCGGCGGGCTGGGCGGGGACTTCTTCGGGCTGCGCTTCCGCGGCGGGGGCCTCCTCAGCCGGGGTCTCAGCGGGCTGGGTGGGGGGCGCGGGGGAAACCGGGGGCGGTTCGACGGCTTCAATTTCCTCGGCTGCCGGTTGAGCGCTCGCTGCTTCCAGCGCCGGGGCCTCGGCTTCGGCGGCAGTCTCCTCCGGGGGGGCTTCGGTCGCGGCCGCGGCCTCTTCCGGTGGTTTGGCAACGTCCCGTTTGCGGCGGCGGATGACGGTCGGCCGAACCCGGGTCACCTCGACGGCGGCGGCTTTCTTGCCGAAGAGTGCTCGCTTGATTTGGGCCACGGTCTCGTCCTCCAGAGAACTCATGTGACTGCGCACGGAGATGTTCAATTCCGCTAACTTGTCCAGCAGCGCTTTGTTTTTCATGTTGAGTTCTCTGGCAAGCTCATAGATCCTGATCTTTGCCATCCATCCCCCCTCATCTTTTGATGTAAGGCCCCGCGGCGCCGCGATGCGCAACCGGCGTCGGTTTGCCCGGCCCGTCTTATCCGCCCTGGTGGCGCTTCAGGCCTCGGCCTGAAGGTCAGAGCGGCGGATTAGTCTTTCGTTTTTTCGGCCTCCTCGGCCGTTGCCGCGTCGTCTTCGGCCGAGGCCGTCGCGGGTTCCGGCTGGGGTGATGCCGCGGGCGCCGCGGGCGCCGCGTCCGCCGATTCCGGGTCGGCCGCGACCTCCGCTTGCCCGGCATCTTCCAGAGCCGCCGCGGTTGCCTGGGCTTCGGCCGCCGCCGCCTCCTCGGCCGCGCGCTTGACGGCATCGCGGGCGGCGTCGATCAGCCGGGCAGCCTCCTCCTCGGACATGCCCCGCACCGCCAGGAGGTCGTCCACGACGGCGCGGCTGATTTCTTCGGCGGAATAAAACCCCTTCTCCACCAGCGCGTCCGCCAGGCTGTTGCTGACATCCGGCATCGACAGCAGCGATTCGTATCCGGCCTGCATATCCTGATTGTAGCGTTCCTCGCTTCGGACATCCAAGTGCCAGCCGGTCAGCTTGGAAGCCAGGCGCACATTCTGGCCGCGCTTGCCGATGGCCACGGACAGAAACTCGTCGGGGACGATCACCTCCATCGACCGGTTCTCCTCATCGATGATCACCCGTGAAATCTCCGCCGGGGCTAGGGCATTGCAGACAAATTTGGCCGCGTCGATATGCCAGGGAATGATGTCGATTTTTTCCCCGCGCAGTTCCTGCACGACGCTCTGCACCCGGCTGCCCTTCATGCCCACGCAGGCCCCGACCGGGTCGATGTCGGAGTCGTGGGAGGCCACGGCGATTTTGGAGCGGCTTCCCGGCTCACGCGCCGCCGCCTTGATTTCTACGATCCCCTCGCTGATTTCGGGGACCTCGGTGCGAAAGAGGTTGTTCAGGAAGTTGGCGTGGGTCCGGGACAGGATCACCTGGGGGCCGCGGGTGTCCTGGAGGACATCCAGGATGTAGGCCCGCACGCGATCGCCCCGCCGGTAGGACTCCCGGGGCACCTGCTCGCGGTGGGGCAGCACCGCCTCGGTCTGGCCCAGGTTGACGATGATGTCGCCGCGGTCCATGCGCTGGACGATGCCGTTGATGATTTCACCCTTGCGATCGATATAGCTGGCGTAAACGGCGTCGCGTTCGGCGTCTTTCATCTTCTGGATAATGACCTGCTTCGCAGACTGGGCCGCGATCCGACCGAAGGTGGAGGTGTCCATTTTGATGCCCAGGCTGTCGCCCACCTCGCAGTCCGGGTCCAGTGTCTGGCCTTCCTCCATGCTGATCTGAAGGTCCGGATCGGTAACCTCCTCGACGACTTCCAGGAACTTGAAAACCTCCACTTCGCCGGTTTCATCGCTGTAGTGAACTTCGATGTCGATTTTGCTGCCGAATTTTTTTCTGGCGGCCGACCGAAGCGCCTCCTCAACGGCCTTGACGAGAACCTCGCGTTCGATTCCCTTGTCACGGCTGACCTGCTCGATGACTCGTTTTATGTCTGCGATAAACATCAGCTCTCCCCGCTGCTTTCCACAAGTCGGGCCCTGGTGATCAGCTCAAACGGGATTTCAACGGTCTTTTCCCCGGCCACCAGCCGCACCGCATCCCCCGTCGTGCCTTCCAAGACCCCGGTGAAGTTTTTTTGCCCTTCGATCGGCCTTGCGACCCTCACTTTGGCCCACTGTCCAACGAACCGGTCAAAATCCCCTTTCTCCCCCAGCGGTCTGTTGGGCCCCGGGGAGGTCACCTCCAGGCTGTAGGGCTCCGCGACCTCCAGGGCCACGTCCAGCAGGTCGCTGACCTGGCGGCTGACATGGGAGCAGTCGCCCAGGGTGATCCCGCCGGGCTTGTCCAGATACACCCGCAGCACCCTGCCGGCAGGTTCCCGCTGGAATTCCACATGGATCACCTCGAGGCCCTCGGCGTCGCATGCGGGTCGCACCAGTTCCTTGACCCGCCGGGCGATTTCCTTCTCCCTGCGATGCGAAAGACGCCCTGGGGGCGCTTCAGCAGGGGGCTTTTTGGCGCTATCCTTGGTCTTTTTGGCGCGGGCGGTCACGTTGCGGTGATGGCTCCCTTTAAAAAACAAAAAACGGGCTTTAGCCCGTTTCCCTTGGTGGCAAGTAAACTTTATCTAGTGGATCGAGAAAGTTAGGAATTCATGCAACAACCATTCAGTGCATTACGCCACACAAAAGTTTCACCCGAAATCACGAAATTCCGGAAACGGCAATCGGGGGTTGGAGCGGGCAACGAGATTCGAACTCGCGACACCAAGCTTGGGAAGCTTGTACTCTACCAACTGAGCTATGCCCGCTTTCCAAGGATGGCAAGATAGGGCAAAAAAAAAAACTTGTCAACAGAATTTTCGGCGACCCCGCCACGGCCGTCTTTTCCCGCCGGGGCAGGCGCTAGCGGGGGGTGTCCAGAAGGTCGCGAATGGCCTTCAGCTCCTCGCGGATTTCGGCCAGGGTGGGCGGCGCTGGCGGGGCCGGCCGGCCGCCCAGGGTTTGCTTGGCACCCTGGATCGTGAATTTTCGCTCGTAGAGGAGGTGCTTGATCTCCAGGATCAGCGCCACGTCCTTTTTGCGGTAGAGGCGCTGGCCGGAGGAGGCCCTTTTGGGCCGGATCTGTTTGAACTCGGTTTCCCAGAAACGCAGCACATAGGTCGGCAGGCCGGTGATGGCGCCCACCTCACCGATTTTGAAGTAGAACTTATCCGGTATCTCGGGCGGAAGTCGGGGTGTCGCCATGCCGGGTCGCCCCTGTGGCTTTTACGGGTTGTCGTTCAGGGTCGCGGTAAACAATAATTCCACAGTATGGCGCCGGATTTTGGTTGGTCACCAAGGCACATCCGTCGGCGCATGAGGATATGCGCCGGCGGGTGTAACGCCGGTGACGGGCCACAAGACAAGCAAGATGTGGAATTATTTTTTTCCGGGGCCCTTAGGCCGGCAGCGTGGCGCCGAAACGTGCCACGACCCCGTCGGAGAGCTGCCGGTGGACGCGGCTGACCACCGCGTCCTCGAGCGTGCCGGTGTCGGACCGGTAGGTGATGCGAACCGAGACGCTTTTTTTGTCCTGCGGGATCGGCGGGCCCGTGTAAACGTCAAGCAGACGCAGGCTTTCCACCAGTTTTTGGCCGCTTTCGGCAAGCGCTTCGAGGATCTCGCCGGCTTCGATGGCGGTGTCGAGGATCACCGTGAGATCGCGCTCCACAAATGGGAACTTGGGCGGCGCCGAGGCCCGTCGCACCTCGGGAACCAGTGGGAACAGGCGGTCGATGTCGATTTCGAAAAAAAACGCGGGTTGCTTCAGATCGTAGTTCAGCAGCACCCGGGGATGGACCTCCCCGATGGTGCCGATCGCCTGGGGTCCCGCAAAAATTTGCGCCGCTGCGCCGGGCCTGACGTAGCGGCAGTCCTCGGGGGCCAGCCGCGAAAACCTCACCGGCGCAACCCGCAGCGCCTGCAAGAGCCGCTCGGCGACCCCTTTGATGTCGTAAAAATCACACCCCTCCGGTTTGGCGAACCAGCCCTCCTCGCTGCGCAGCCCGCTCCACAGGGCGGCCAGCATTTCCGTTTCCACCGGCAATTCGGCGCCGGCCGTCTCCTTGATGAAGATTTTGCCGACCTCGAAGAACCGCAGGGTTTTGACCTGCTGGGCGGTGTTGCGCTGCAAGGCCTCCAGCAGCCCGGGCAGCAGCAAGGAACGCATGGTGGTCTGGTCTTCGGTGATCGGGTTCAGAATCTGGACCTGGCAGCGGCGGGGATCATCGGCCGCCAGGTTCAGCCGGTCGCAGGAAGCCGCGTGGATAAAAGTGTAGCTGATGGCTTCGCAGAACCCGGCCCCCACCAGGTTGTCGCGCACGCGCTCACGGGTCTCGATGTAGCGCGAAACCGTGCGGCCCTTGGCCGGAATCAGCGGAAATGTCGTGGGGATCTGGTTGTAGCCGGACAGGCGGGCCACCTCCTCCATCAAATCCTCCGGTCGGGAGACATCCACCCGAAAAGAGGGCGGCGTGACCTCCAGCCGGTCGGCGTCCCCGGGGTTGACCGTAAAGGCGATGGCGGTCAGAAAGGCCGTAATATGCTCGGCTTTCAGTTCCAGGCCCAGCAGGCGGTTGGTGGCCGCGACGCTCAGGGCGATCCGGGGGGCGGTGATTCGTCGCGGGTGAACGTCGATCAGGCCGCTCACCGCCGCCCCGCCGGTGAGCTGCTGCATCAGATCGGCTGCGCGGTTCAGGGCGATCAGGGTGCCCTCCGGGTCCACCCCTCTTTCAAAACGATGGGCCGCATCGGTGTTGAGCCCCAGGGCTTTGGCGGTTTTGCGGATGCTGATCGGGTCGAAATGGGCGCTTTCGATCAGCACCGAACGGGAATCGGCGGAGATCTCGGAGTTCAGCCCGCCCATCACCCCGGCGATGGCCACCGGTTTTTGGCCGTCGCAGATCAGCAGCATCTCGGGGGTCAACTCGCGCGTCTTGCCGTCCAGGGTGGTGAAGCGCTCGCCCGCGGCGGCGGTCCGGACGACGATGCGGTGTTCGGCCAGACGGTCGAAATCGAAGGCGTGCAGCGGCTGACCGGTTTCCATCATCACGAAATTGGTGATGTCGACCACGTTGTTGATGGGTTTCAGCCCGACGGAGAGCAGGCGGTCCTGCAGCCAGTAGGGTGAGGGGCCGACGCTGACCCCTTGCAACAGGCGGGCGGCATAGCGCGAACAGTGCTCGGGCGCCTGGATGGCGACCGCGGCCTGCTGGCTGATGGCGCTGCCCGGCGACGGCGCGGAGGGCTCCGGCAGGCGCAGGGGAGTTTTCTGGATGGCCGCGACTTCGCGCGCCACCCCGATGATGCTCAGACAGTCCGGCCGGTTGGGCGTGAGACCGATTTCCAGCACGGGGTCGCAGAGGTTGAGCGCCCGGTTCAAGGGCGTGCCCGGTTGGGCCGTGCCAGGCGGCAGAACCATGATGCCGCCGGCCTCGTCTCCCAGCCCCAGCTCGGCCTGGCTGCAGAGCATGCCCTCGGAGACCTCCCCGCGGATGATCCCTTTCTGGAGCCGCACCCCGCCTGGCAGTTCGGTCCCCGGCAGGGCCAGCGGCGCCAGCTGGTCGGGCGCCACGTTGGGGGCGCCGCAAACCACGGCAACGTTGCGGCCGCCGATCTCCACCCGGCAGCACTGGAGGTGGTCCGCGCGCGGGTGCGGCGCCACGGCGAGCACCCGCCCCACCAGGACGGTTTCCAGTCGGCTGTAGCGATCGCTGACCGCCTCGACTTCGAGACCGGCCATGGTGAGCGCTTCGGCCAGGGCGTCAACCGCCATTTCGACGGCGACATAGGCTTTGAGCCAGCTTAAACTAACCTTCATCGCATCTATCCCGTTGGCATCCCGGTGCCGGGGCGATCAGAATTGCCGCAGAAACCGCGCGTCGTTCTCGAAAAAACGGCGGATGTCGTCGATCTGGTACTTCAGCATCGCAATCCGCTCGATTCCCATCCCGAAGGCGAAGCCGGTCACGGCGCCGGTGTCGTAGCCCACATTTTCAAACACCGCCGGGTGCACCATCCCCGATCCCAGCACTTCCAGCCAGCCCGTTTGGGAACAGACGCGGCAGCCGCTGCCCCGGCAGATCACGCAGCGAATATCGACTTCGGCACTCGGCTCGGTGAAGGGAAAGAAGCTGGGCCGGAACCGCAGGCTGGTATCCGGGTCGAAGATCTGCTGGACGAAAGTGGTCAGGATTCCCTTGAGGTCGCCAAAGGAGACGTTGCGGTCGACCATCAGCCCTTCCACCTGGTGAAACATCGGCGTGTGGGTCAGGTCGGAGTCGCAGCGGTAGACCTTGCCCGGGGCGATGATCCGCACCGGCGGCGGCTGCTGTGCCATGATCCGCACCTGGATGGGGGAGGTGTGGGTGCGCAGGACGACGTTCTCGGAGACGTAGAAGGTGTCCTGCATCTCCCGGGCGGGGTGGTTTTTGGGGATGTTGAGCGCTTCGAAATTGTAATAGTCCGTTTCGACCTGGGGCCCTTCGACGGTTTCAAAGCCCAGGCGGTTGAAAATCGCACAGATTTCGCGGGTGGTCTGGGTGATTGGATGCAGCGCACCGCTGAAGGATGGGCGTCCGGGAAGCGAGACGTCGATTTCCGTCAGCCGCTCCAAGGCCTCGGCCTGAAGCCTGCGGGTGGCGGCGTCGATCTCGGCCGCCAGAAAATTTTTGACCTCGTTGGCGGTTTTGCCCGCAAGCGGGCGCTCCTCCACAGGCAGCTGCGAAATATGGCGCAGGTACTGGGTGACCCGGCCCTTGCGGCCGAGATAGCGCACCGCAATCTCGCCCACCGCATCCAGGTCGCTCGCCGCCCCCAGCTCGCGCAGGGCTTCCGATTTGATCTGATCGATTGTCGCGTTCACGCTTCAGGCCTTGGTGTGCGCTGCAAGCGGGCGTCAGAGGGCCTCCGCCCGGCCGCTGGGCTGCGGCTGGGATCCTGGAGCAGCGTTGCCGCACCCCCCGCCGCGCGCGTTTAAATTTTTTGGGCGGCCACTTGCGCCAGCCGGGCGAAGCCGGCGGGGTCCGAAATCGCCAGCTCGGCCAGCACCTTGCGGTCCAGGTCGATTTCGGCAAGTTGCAGACCGTGCATGAACTTGCTGTAGGACAGGTCGTTGATGCGGGCGGCGGCGTTGATCCGCGCGATCCAAAGCTGGCGGAACTCGCGCTTGCGGACCCGGCGGTCCCGGTAGGCGTTCATCAGGGCCCGGTCCACCGTATCGGCCGCCGTGCGGAACAGTTTGCTGTGGCCGCCGCGAAACCCCTTGGCCAGCTTCAAGACCTTTTTGCGGCGATGGTTTGCCTTGAATCCTCTTTTTACTCGCATGTCATTCTCCTGAAACCCATCCGGAATATCACCTGCCGGGCGCTTGTCGCCGCCGGCGGGGAGTTTGCTGATGATCGGCGTTCGCGCCGGGACGCCTGCGGCCCGCAGCGGACCGCTTCAATGTCATGCTGCCGGGTGCGGCCTCAGCCGTTTGGCATCAGCAGCCGGAGCTCCCTGTGGTTGGTTTTGTCCACAATTTGAATCTTGCGCAAGCCGCGTTTGCGCTTGGTGGTCTTTTTAGTCAGAATGTGGTTGGCATGGGACTTTGAATAGGTGAATTTTCCGGTCCCGGTTTTCTTGAACCGTTTGGCAGCGGCCCGATTTGTCTTGATCTTTGGCATCTTAGACTCCTGGCGGTTTGTTCTGTGTCTCAAACATAGGTGGCGCGGGCGATAGGACCTCATCGCCCGCGCCACCTGCGGTAAGAACCTGGCGACTGTATTCTTGTAAAAAAACCAAGGCCTGGAAGGCGGCTCTCAGGACGGCTGCCGGTTAAAACGACGTTACGCGCCACGGCTTATCGTCGACACGCCATCTTATCTGACTCCGGAACGCGGCCGCAGCGCCTATTTGGGGGAGAGCACCATGATCATGGTGCGCCCTTCAAACTTCGGGAGTTGTTCGACAGTGGCGATCTCGCTGGTTTCATCGGCGATCAGCTGCAGCAGCTCACGGCCGCGCTGGGAGAGCGTGATCTCGCGCCCCCGAAACATGACGGTCACCTTGACCTTGTCCTTTTTGCCCAGAAACTTCCGGATATGGCCCAGTTTGACCTGCAAATCGTGCTCGCCGGTTTTGGGCCGCACCTTGATCTCTTTTACCTGGAAGGTGCTCTGCTTTTTTTTGGCCTCCTGCAGTTTTTTGGTCAGCTCGTACTTGTAACGGCCGTAATCCATTATCTTGCAGACGGGCGGGACGGCATTGGGCGAGATCTCCACCAGGTCGAGGCCAAAGCTCACGGCCGTCTCCAGGGCTCTCGCGGTCGGAACGACGCCAATCTGGTTGCCGTCGGGGTCGATCAGGCGAACCTCCCGGGCTCTGATGTTGCGATTGACGTTGGTTTTGGCTTTGCTGGGTCCGCTTGTTTGTCGTGATACAGCTATGCTTCCACCTCCTGAGTTTGAAAGTCGGCACCAACACCCGCATTTTGAATCCCTCTTTGGCGGTGTAAAAAGGAATCCAAAAGATAATGGGCAGTTATCAGAACTTGAACTAAGGCAAGTCAAGAGTCAAATATAAAACAACCTGGACAAATGCAAGGAAAAAATTCGGAAACCCGCATTTTCTGTCTTGGGGGCGGCTTAGGGCTGTCTCAGGGTGTAGTCGGCAAGTAGGCTGTTATGCCAGTAGCGGTTGGCCGGCGCCGCAAAAAAAGACCTGAAAAGCTCAAGGCTTTCCTGGCGCAGAACCCCGGGGACGATTAACGCCGCGCTATGTCGGTAAAGCGGCGGAAGCGACCGTAGATCGCATCTGGTGCCGCCCCCCATGGCATCTTCATAGGCGTAGACGATGCGCCCCACCCCGTTTAAGAGCAGCGCGGCGTAGCACATCAGGCACGGCTCCATGGTGCAGTAGGCGGTCAGGGGTGGTCGGTCGCGGTCCGCGGCGGTCTCCACCAGCCGGCGAAGCGCCACCATTTCGGCATGGTCCAGCTCGTTGGGGGTCGGCTGGGCGGTCCCCCGGCGGCGGCCGTCGGCCAGGACCGCACCGCCGCCGACCAGCACGCAGCCCACGGGAAACTCTTCGGCCGCCAGGGCCTCGCGGGCCAGCTCAAGGGCTTTTTGCATGAAAAAGCGGTCGTCCCTCACGGTTTCGCACTCCTTGCCCGCCAAGCGGGTCCATAAAGGGGTGGCATCGGGGGCGGGGGCGCCGCCCCGGCGCCGGCCGTTAAAGGCGGCAAACGGTATCGTCGCACGGGCAGCTGTCGTCGATCTCGTAGGCATAGAGCACCCGGGACTCCAGGGCGGCGCGCTGGGGCGAGACGGGAGGCGCCGGCCGGGTGGCCATTCGCGCCGCCAGCGCCGCCCTGGTGGGAATTTGCGCCAGCCCGCTGCCGATCCGCCTGCCGCTCGCGCCGTCGAGAATATCGGCGTCCTGCCCGTTGGTCACCACGGCCACCGCGATCTGATAGGGGGCCAGCAGGCGGGCGGCGGCCAAGGCCGGCCGGTGGCGGGTGATCAGGGAGCCGGGCCCGAATCTGACGATCATGGCGATCCTATCTTCAAGCTGCACTGCCAGATCGATGCGCAGCTGGGCGGATTTCGCGCCGGCCCTGACCCGCAGCGGGACCCGGGGGGTGATGTCGCTTTTTAGAAACCCCTTGCTTTCCACCAGCAGGCGCGCCAGCTGCTGCCGGTAGCGTTCATCGAGGGTGTCCGGCAGAGTTTCCCCGGTCAGATAATCCTTGAGTTCTCCCAGAATCAGGTGGTGACCGCTCATGGGGGGGGATCCGTAAGGCGACGCAGCGCTCTTGGCATGCCGGTCTGGCAAGCGGCGGCAGGCCCCGCCGGCTTCAAAATAGCTCTTTACAATTGGCGGTTGCTTTGGAAAAATAAAAACGTTTTGCCTTAATTAAAACACGTTCGGGCTGCCGCAGCATTTGGAGCGGCGGTCGGGTGCGGGGGTGATGAGCGAGCCCGATTTGAGCATACGCGAAAATTTCGAAAAGCGCGAAATAAATTTCATGTCGCCCCACGGCTGCCTCAGTGCGGCCTCCAAAGGGCGTCGCCGGCCGGAGGCGCCCTGTCCGATCCGAACGGTCTTTCAGGTGGATCGCGACCGGATCCTGTATTCCAATTCTTTCCGGCGCCTGAAGCACAAAACCCAGGTCTTCCTCGCGCCCCTGGGGGACCAGTACCGGACCCGTCTGACCCACACCCTGGAGGTCGCCCAGATTGCCAGGACCATCGCGCGGGCCATGTTTCTCAATGAAGATCTGGCCGAGGCCATCGCCCTGGGCCATGACCTGGGCCATACCCCGTTCGGACACAGCGGCGAAACTGCCCTGCGGGAAATTTTTCAGGGGCGCTTCCTTCACTACGAACAGAGTCTGCGGGTGGTGGATGTCCTCGAAAACAGCGGCCGGGGGCTCAACCTCACCTACGAGGTCCGGGACGGCATTCTCAAACACTCCAAAGGCTACGGGCGGGTGATCCCCGAGGATCCCGGCGAACTGGCCGCCACCATCGAGGGGCGGATCGTCCGCATTGCCGATATCATCGCCTATCTCAACCATGACCTGGACGATGCCATCCGCAGCGGGGTGATTGTCGCGGCGCAGGTGCCGGAGATCTGCACCCGGACCCTGGGCGCCTCCCACAGCCAGCGGGCCGCCACCATGATCCGGGATTTGGTTTTCGCCAGCACCGTCAGCGACGACCCCCGGGCCTTGCGCATGAGCGATCCCGTGCATGAGGCGATGATGATCCTGCGCCAGTTTTTGTTTGAAAACGTCTACCGCGCGCCCCTGGTCCACAACGAATTTGTGAAGGCCAAGAAAATCTTAACGGAGCTCTTCACCTATTTCCTGGATCACCCCGACATGCTGCAAAAACAGTTGAAGGATATGGAAATGCTCGGCTGCAACCACCAGGAGCAGTCCCGCGAGCGGATCGTCTGCGATTTGATCGCCACCATGACCGACCGCAATGCCCTCGAGCTCTATGAGCGGATCTTTTTCCCGTCGCGCCTGGTCTGAGCGGCGCCGGAGGCCGCAATGGCTGTCTGTCATGAGTTGAGCCGCTTGCCCCAAGGGGCCCTGGCGCCCTTCAGGGAGCGCCTGCAGGTGCTCTATGCGCAGATGGACCGTGCCTACCACGCCGCCGCCCGGTGCTACGGGTTCGACTGCCAGGGCTGTGCCGAGAGCTGCTGCCGAACCCGTTTCGATCATCATACCCTGCTGGAGTATCTCTATCTGCGCGAGGGGCTGGCCGAACTCGCGCCCGGGGCCCGGGCGGCGGTTTTGCGGCGGGCGGCCGAGGTCCGACGCGAGAGCGCGGCGCTTGAAGAACGCGGCCTGCTGGTCCGCCTGATGTGCCCCCTCAACCAGGACGGCCGCTGCCGGCTTTACGCCTTTCGGCCCATGATCTGCCGGCTGCACGGCATTCCGCATGAACTCAGGCTTCCCGGGCGCCCGGTCTCTTACGGGTCCGGATGCCACCTGTTTTCCGAACGCCACGCCCGCCAGCCCTACGTTCCCTTTGACCGCAGCCCTCTTTATGCCCGAATGGCGGGCCTGGAACAGGAGATCCGGCGGGCGCTGAGCTTCGGTGCGCGCCTGAAACTGACCATCGCCGAGATGCTGGCCGATGAAACCGAAACCGCCGGCGATGCCCCCAGGAGCCTGGCCGATGCGCTACGTTGACCCCCAAACCCTCGAACGGCTGCCCGGCACCCGGCTGGAGGAAAACGACACCTTCCAGTTTCGCTGCCACCCCGGCGTGGCCTGCTTCAATCGCTGCTGCCGCAACCTGAACCTCTTTCTCTACCCTTACGACGTCCTGCGCCTCAAAAAGCGGCTGGGAATCTCCTCCGACCAGTTCCTGGAGCGGCATGTGGACGTGGTCCTGCGGGACGGCAGCCACTTCCCGGAAGTTTTGCTGCGCATGTCCGCCGACGCCGAGAAGACCTGCCCCTTCCTGACCCCTGAGGGCTGCGCGGTCTACCCCGACCGCCCGGATGCCTGCCGGACCTTTCCCCTGGAGCAGGGGGTGCTTTTCGATGCGGCCCGAAACGAATCGCAGGTGGTGACCTTTTTCCGGCCGCCGGACTTCTGCCTGGGGCAGCATGAAAAGAAATCCTGGACGCCGAAAACCTGGGAGCTGGACCAGGAGGCGGTGGTCTATCACCGTATGACCGCCCGCTGGGCCAAGCTCAAGGGGCTCTTTCAGCAAGACCCGTGGGGTGCGGAAGGCCCCGCCGGGCCGCGCGCCAAAATGGCGTTTATGGCGCTCTACAACCTGGACCGCTTCCGCGAGTTCGTCTTCGGCAGCAGCTTTCTCAAGCGCTATGCCGTCAAACCGTCCCTTCAGAAAAAAATCAGAAAAGACGACGCCGAACTCTTGAAATTCAGCCTGGCCTGGGTCGGTTTTTTCATCTGGGGCATTCCCACTGGTTTGCTGCGCCCACGCTAAGCAGCCTTCGGCGGCTCGCCGGGGGATTCCGGCCCCAGCACCCCCTTGGGCATCGCGGCCACCGCTTCCCCGCCCAGCACATACCCGCCGTCCAACCGCAGGACGGCGCCGGTCATGAAGGGGGCGTCTTCGATTATAAAGCGAACCGCCTTGAGCACGTCGCTGATGGCCCCCGTCCGGCCGAGCAGGGTGTGATCCCGCACGGCCTGTTGCTCCTCGGCCGTCAGCAGGCCCCAGCCGCGGGTGTGCTCGGCGTGGCGGGTTTCGAAGATGCCCAGCATGATCTCGTTGACCCGCACCGCCGGCGCGGCCGCGCGGGCCCAGGTCTCAGTCAGGAGCGAAACCCCGCGGTTGGCGGCGGCATAGCCGTCGTTGAAGATCAGGCTGGCCGGCCCCGAGCGGCCCACCACGCCGGCGATGGAGGAGAAATTGATCACCGCCCCGTCGCCGGAGGCCTTCAGATGGGGCAGGGCGGCGTTGAAAACCCACCATTTGGCCCTCAGGGTGGTGGCCATTTCCAGGTCCCACTGCTCGGGGACATAGGCGCCGTGGACCACCGGCCAGCCGCCGCGTTCGATATTGTTGACCAGAATGTCCAGCCGGCCGAAACGGGCGACGGCCTCGGCCACCAGGGCTTCGATCTGGTCGGCTTCCAGCAGGTTGGTGCGCCGAATCAGCTGCCGTTCCCCGAATGGGGCGAACGCCGCCTGCATCTCCGGCAGGCTCTCCTGCCAGTCCCAGTAGGTCGTCACGACCCTGGCGCCGGCCTCGGCCAAGGCCAGCGCAACGGCCCGGCCGATGCCCTTGATGCCGCCCAGCACCAGGGCGACCTTGTCGACGATGGCCATGGCGGCCCTCCTTTCATTTCATTGCGCGTGATACATCCGCCGCCCCGGTCGGCGATGGGGTTACAATCGACAGGCCCCGGGGCCGGCCAGCGCCTTTTGCCAGTAGTCCAGGGCGTAGGTCAGAAGCGCGCTGTCTTCGCCCTCCAGGCTTTCCCAAGCCTCCGCGTCCGCGGCCGGGCCCGGTTCCGTTTTGCGGAGCTGGGCGCGGAAGGCGTCCAGATCGTAGCATTGGTAAAAAAGGTGCTGCAGGGGGACCGGCAGGGGGCCGGGTGCCAGTCGGTTTTTGAGGCTGATAAGCGCCATCAGCAGGTCGTTCATCCGGTTGTATTGACTCAAATCCTGGTCTTCCAGCCATTCCCGCACGGTTTGGCGGCCCTCTTGGCGGTGGCCCTGGCAGTGGGACTCCTTCAGCAGGAAGAAGCGCTCGGTGTTCGGGCCGCCCTCCCTGGGGCGTGCGACCATCCGCACCAGCGGGTAGGTCCGGCAGGCCGCCGGACGGTCAGGGTAGACGCTGCAGCCCTGGGGGGTGACAAACGGGCATCTCAGCTGGGACCCGCCGGTGGGCTTGAGGGTCACCACCGGCAACCCCGACTCCGGCCCGGTGTGCCGGGAGGTGAAGCTTCGCAGAAATTCGCCGGAGCTCAGGCCCAGGCGGCGCCTGAGGCGCAGCACGTCGTAGGGCGTCAGGAAGTGGTTGAGATCCCGGCAGCACTGGTTGAAGCACGCCACTCCGGGGTTGCAGGCAAAGGAGAAAGGGTCTTCCAGGGAAAGCGGGATCATGTCGGAGGGGGTCATTGCCGTCGTGCCTCGGAATTTTTTGGGGGGGTGAACGGACGCTCAGGGTGTCATCACGTTGGGGATGGTGGTAGCATGTTCGGGTCGCTTGG
>JAJDNY010000106.1 GCA_022340425.1 Desulfobacteraceae bacterium
TTACTACTCTCGGAGGTGTATTCTCTAACTATTTCAATATATAACGCCCTTCATTTTTTCACTTTTATGATCGCTTAGAACTTTTGCTTCTAACGTTCCGCGAACTCTGCACCTCCTTAGATCCCACCGCTGGCGGTCGGCAAGTCAAAATTCCCTGCCGGGCAGTTTGCTCAGCGCCAATGCTGGAACTTTTAAGCCTGGTCATAATATCCAAATTGATCCCGTCTCAAAATGTGTAAATCCGAAGGGTGTCCCCCTCTTTCGACGGCTTTCTTGACAACGGCGCTCAAAGCCCTGTAACCTGTCGTCACACCAACCGGGCCGTTGCCAGCCAGGAGTATGCGATGGACAGCCATTACCCGGGGTCTCTCAAGGGGCAGTTTCTGATCGCCATGCCGACCCTGATGGACCCGAACTTTTCGATGACGATCACCTACATCTGCGAGCACACCGCCGGCGGGGCGCTGGGGCTGGTGATCAACCGCGTGCACCCCAGCCTGTGCGGCAAGGACCTCTTCGAAGAGCTCAAAATCGAGTACGTACCCGAATTCCAGTCCATTCCGATCCACATCGGCGGCCCGGTGCACATGGGCGAGGTCTTCATTCTCCACGGCCAGCCCCTGGAGTGGGAGGGCAGCCTGGGGGTCTCCGCGGGGCTTGCCCTCAGCAACACCCGCGATATCCTCGAGGCCATCGCCGTGGGGCGCGGGCCGCGGTCGTTCATCATCGCCCTGGGGTGCGCGGGCTGGGGGGCCGATCAGCTGGAGGGCGAGATCAAGGCCAACACCTGGCTGACCAGCCCGGCGCTGGAAGACATCATCTTCGATCTGCCCGTCGAGGAGCGCTGGGCCAAGGCACTAGAGCATCTGGGGATCGACCCGGCCTGGCTGTCGGGGACGGCAGGGCATGCCTAGCCCGGTCGGGCTTGGAAGCGGTTTGGCAGACGGGCGGTTTTTGGCGGCCGTGGACTGAAACCGGGCTGCAGGCACGTTATACGGGAGGCGATCAGGATACCGAACGGCGTTGTACCCTGGGGTGGGAACCTGCCCCGGGGTTTTCTTTTTTTAGTGGGGCAGATGGCGTTCCGGCGCCGGCGATTGGTTTTGACACCCGTCTGAATCCATTGTAAGAATCAGCGCCCGTGGGTCTTGGACCCGGACCCGGCGGCGGCCGTTTTTTCCGGGGGCCGCCCTAAAAATTGCTGAAGCGGTAAAAAGAAAAAAATCAGTGGGGCACCATGGAGACCCATCAGGCATTCAAGGAAGAGCTGATAGAGATCACCCGGGCCGCCCGGGACCTCTTGGAAACCGGCGCCCGGGTGCCGGGCATCGCCCCGCAGGTGTTTGCCGAGTGGGCCCAGACCACCGCCGAGATCCGCACCCGGCTGAGCGAGGAGATTTTGCGGGTGGCCGTGGTGGGGCCCATCAAGTCGGGCAAAAGCACCTTCGTCAACGCGCTCTTCGGCGGCGACTACTTAAAGCGCGGGGCCGGGGTGGTAACCTCGATCGTCACGCGCATCCGCGCCGGGCGGCGCCTGCGGGCCACTTTGACCTTCAAGTCCTGGGAGGCGGTCAACGCCGACATCGCCCATGCCCTGGCGCTGATCCCCGACCTGGAAGACCTCGCCGCCGAAAACGGCCCCTTCGACCTGCGCCGCGGGCGTGACCGCGCGGCCCTAACCGAGGCGTTGGGCGCCCTGGGAAACGAACAGCTGATCACCAACGACGCCCGCAACGTCAATTTCGTTGTGCTCTCCAGCTACCTCAAGGGCTACGAACGGGTGGCGGGGATTCTCGTGGACGACACCGTCACCCGGGTCTTTGAAGGCGAGCGCTTCGCCACCCACCGCGATTTCGTCGGCGACGAGGCCCTGGCCGGCTACCTCACCGACGTCTCGCTGGAGATCACAGCGCCTGGGCTCGACGAGACCGTCGAGTTCGCCGACTGCCAGGGCAGCGACGCCCCCAACCCCCTGCACCTGGCCATGATCCAGGACTACCTGCTGCTCACCCACCTCATCATCTACGTCATCAGCAGCCGCACCGGCCTGCGCCAGGCGGACATCAAGTTTCTCTCCATCATCCGCCGCATGGGCATCCTCGAGAACATCGTGTTCGTGGTCAACTGCGATTTCAACGAGCACGACACCCCGGCCAACCTCGAGGCCCTGGTGCGCAAGACCCGCGAGGAGCTGGCGCTGCTCAAGCCCGACCCCGAGGTGTTCACCTTCTCGGCCCTCTACAACCTCTTCAAGGCCCAGGCTGCGGCGCTGCCCGAAAAAGACCGCCTGCGGCTGGCCCAGTGGCAGGCCGAAACCGGCTTCAGCGAAGCCTCCGACGCCCAGACTGCCGCGTTCATGAGCCACCTCCGGGAAAAGTTATCCCGGGAGCGCCACAGCCTGCTGCTCCAAAACGAGCTGGAGCGGCTGGCGGTGGTGGCCGCGGGGCTGAACAACCGGGTCGCGCTCACCCGCGACCTGCTGGGCCGCGACGCCAAGAGCGCCGAGGCGGTGATGGATAAAATCGGCCTCAACTGCGAGCAGATGGCGCGGGTGGCAGGCCTCATCCGCAGCACCCTGGACGGCGCGGCGCAAAAGATCAAGGCCGAGCTGCGAAACGACGTCGACCGCCTGCTGGACCCCGGCTCCGGGCCGGTGGTGACGGGGATCCTGGGGTTCATCCGCAAGTACGCGCTGGGCGACACCGGCCGCCATCTGGAGGCAATCGGGAAGACCGGCTTCAACCCGGTGCTCTACACGGTCTTCCAGGAGTTCAAGCAGGCCCTGGACGGGTACATGGCCGAGTCCGTCAACCCCGAGATCATCCGCTTCGTGCGCGAGTTGGAGGTCAAGATCCGGGGCTATCTCGAGTCGGTCGCCGGGCCCTACGACGCCATGGTCCAGGACGCCCTGACGGCTTACGGGGAGGCCATGGACGGCTTCGGGATCCGGCTGGATCTGGCCGCCGGCAAACGGGTGGAGATGACCGCGCTGGAGGCCGTCAAGAAAAGCGTCGGGCTGAGCCTGCCGCCGGCCGTGGTGGGCATCCCGTACAGCGCCAAAATCAAGACCGAGGCCACCGTGCGCCTGGGGCTTTACCGGATGATTCGCCTGGCCCGGCGGCTGCTGAAACGGCCGCTGCGCGGCGAAGGCCACGAAAAGATTCGGGCGCTGGAAGACGGCCTGCTGCGGCTCAAGCGCGAGACCGAGGCGGTGATCCGCTTTCACTTCAAGGACTACCGCGAAAATCTCAAGTACCAGTACCTCTTCAAGCTGGTGGACGCCCTGGCCGGCGACCTCTACGCCCTCCTGATGAACCGCTTCCAGGCCTACACGGCCGATAGCGCCCAGCTGGCCGAACTGATCGGCAGCAAACAAAGCGACAAGCAGACGGCCCTGGAGCGCCTGGGGGAGCTGGCTGCGGCGTCCGCCGATCTCAACGAGCGCATCGCGCGCCTGCGGGCGGCGCTTGCGGCTGGCGTCTGAGGGCCTGCGGCGCTGGTCAGCCGGCCGCTTTGAGGCGCGCCAGGTTGTCGCGCGCAAAGTCGATCGTGGGGTCCAGGGAAAGGGCGATCTCGTAGTGGCGGATGGCCTCTTCTATATCCCCCAGCTCCCGGTAGTTGGAGCCGATGTTGGCGTAGTCGATGGCCGAGCCGGGGTTGAGCGCCAGGACACGCTGGAAGTTGCGGATCGCCTCGCGGTGCTCCTTGAGCATGAAGTGGCAGAAGCCCTTGAGGTTGAAGATGTCGGTGCGCTCGGCGTCGATCCGCTCCCCCTTTTCCAACACCCGCAGCGCCTCGCGGTAGCGACCGAGGTCCTTGAGGCAGACCCCCAGGTAGGAGTAGATGCTGGCCACCTCCTCCGGCGGGGGGCCGAGATCCAGCGCCTTCTCAAAGCAGGGCAGGGCGCTTTGGGGGTCCCCCAGGTCCAGGTGGCAGCTGCCCAGGTAGAACTTGAGGTAGTATTTGCCGGGCAGCTTGCGGTCGAAATCCTCCAGGGCGCTGATCGCCTGGCCGGGGGGGAGTTTTTCGGTGAGCAGCTTGGCGGCGAACATGCCCACGCTGGTGCCCTCGGCGCGCTCCCGGAAGTGGGCCCCGGGGATGATGGTGTAAAAGCTCGGGATGCCCAAAAGCGGGTGGGTGGTGTCGATCACCAGGACCTCCATTTCGCGGCGGGCCAGGGCGGCGACGCAGTTTTCGACCTCCACCCGGATGTTGTCGTCGGAGAGGTCGGGGAGCGCTTGGATGTCCACCTCCCGGCCGGGGTGGGTGACGAAGCGCGCCGCCGCGATCTTGGAGAATTTCGGCAGGCCGCTGGCCACGTAGTTGGCGCTGGTGTTGAAATCCCCGGCCAGCTGGGCCACCTCGGTCAGGGCCCGGCTGAGAGCCTTCTGAGGGTCGGGGGTGGTGCCGGCGGTCCAGACGATCTCGCTTCTAGCCGGGTGGGTGACCGGGTCGTAGGCCAGGACCCCGACAGTGGGGATTCCCATCTCCAGGGTGAAGTCCGACAGGAAAAGGCGCACCCCGGCGGCGCGGTATTTAACCAGCATCTCGAGAACCAGCGGGTCGCTGGCCGAGGACGGGCGGATGGCCGGCGGGGAGAGCTGCCGGCGGCTGACCAGCGAGGACACGTGGCGCTCCACCACCTCGCAGATCCCCTGGGAGATGGCCTCCTCGACGCAGTTGCCGGCCGAGGGGCCGTTGAACTCGTTGATGGCGAAAAACCAGTCGAAGGGGATCAGCACCGCCTGCTGGCGGGTCAGGCTGAAGCCCCAGGCCCAGCGCATGGGCAGGGATTCGAAGATCCCGCGGGCGACGGCCGCGTCGGCGGAGTCGTCGTGCACCGAGCGGGCGATCAGGTCGAAGCCCAGGACCTTGTCCGGCGGCAGGTTGCGGCCGGCGTCGTGGATGAAATGGCCCTCCTGGCGGCAGAAGCTGAAGAAGCTGAAGCGCTCGGCCAGCTCCATGACCGCGCTGGCCTCGGCCTGGGCCGGGGTGGCGCCCTTGCCCATCTGTTTTTTGGTCCCGATCACCGCGGCCGCGTCTTTGCCGCAGCGGCTGAAATAGACCGGAATGCCCAGCCGTCCGGTGTCGATGCGCTCGGTGGCGGCCAGGATGTCCAGATCCACCTGCTTGAGTCGCTCGCGGAAGCGCCGGACGGTCTCCTCGGGGGCCAGGACTTTGTCCTGATCCAGGGTAAAGGTTTTGAAAGCGTCTTTTAAAACAATCCGAGGGGGCATCATCTCCTCCAGTCTGGATGGCGGTTTGACGGTTGTGGGGGTGTTTGGGCGATCGTTTTCCAGGGCCGGGCGGCGGATTTTTTGATTTGACCGTCCGGTGCAAACCTGCTATGGTGCGGGCTGTTTTACCCTGGGGATGTAGCTCAGCTGGGAGAGCGCGGCGTTCGCAATGCCGAGGTCAGGGGTTCGATCCCCCTCATCTCCACTTTAAAAGAAGAAACCTGTCGGAGG
>JAJDNY010000107.1 GCA_022340425.1 Desulfobacteraceae bacterium
GCGCGGCCGCGGCGCCAGACCTCGCGCCGGGATTCGCCGCCGGGCGGGCGGAAGTCCCAGCCGCGGGCTTCGGCGGCGGCCAGGCTCACGGGGTCGCGGGCCCTCAGGGCTGCCAGGGTCTCGCCGGTCCAGCGGCCCCAGTCCTGCTCGCGCAGGCGGGGGTCGGTTGAGATTGGCAGGCCCAAGGCGGCGTCGAGAACCTCGGCGGTGGCCAGCGCCCGGCCCAGATCGCTGCTGAGAATCCGGCTGTAGGGCTGGCCCCGCAGGATCAGCCCCCAGCGCCGGGCCAGGGCCTCGCCGGCGGGCGTCAAGGGGGCGTCGGCCTGCCCCTGGATGCGCTTTTGGGCGTTCCAGACGGTGGGGGCGTGGCGCATCAGGTCGAAAAAAGTGGGTACGCCCGGTGAAGCGTTCATGGGGAAGTCCCGCGGGACCCGGGGGGGCGCTCGGAGGCCGCCAGGCGCGCCAAGACCTGCGCCATGGCGGCATAATTGGTGTTCAGGCGGTGGTTTTGGGCCACGCGGCGGCGGGCCGCCCGGCCCATCTCCCGCCGCCGGGGGGCGTCCGCCAGCAGGGCCGCCAGCGCGGCCTCGAAGGCCGTCTCGTCCAAAGGCGGAACCAGGGTGCCGGTCAGGCCGTCCGCGACCACTTCGGGCACCCCACCGTCGGCGTAGGCCACCACCGGCAGGCCGCAGGCCTGGGCCTCCAGGTAGACCATCCCTAAAGATTCGCGGATTCCGGGAAAGGCGAACAGGTCACCGGCGCTATAGAAACGGTAGAGGCGCTCGCGGGGAATTTGTCCGGTAAAGACCACCGCCTCGGCCAGCTCACGGCGGGCCAGGGTCTCCAGCCGCGGCCGCTGGCGGCCGTCGCCGGCGATCGCCAGGAAAAGGGGGCGGCCGCTGCGGCGCAGGCGGCCGCAGGCCCGGATGACCGTTTCCAGGCCGGCGGTTTTGACCCCCTGCCGGAACATGGCCGCGGTCGCGACCACCGGTCTTTGGCCCACGCTCCAATCCGTGCGCAGCCGCTCGCGGGCGGCGGGGTCGAACCCGAAGGCCTCGGGCGCGATCCCCGGCCGCACGTAGCTCAGCCGGTGGACGGGCAGCAGCCGTCGCAGGTTGACGAGGTCCTCGCGGCGGTTGGAAAACACGTGGTCGGCGGCCAAGAGGGCCCGTTGGTTGAGCTGGAAGCCCGGCCAGGTGGCGAGCTTGCGGCGCCGCCGGGTGGAGTAGATGCCCTGGAAGATTACGTAGGGGACCTCCGCGGGTACCGCCACGGCGGGGCCGAGGAGGTCCGGGGCCTTGTAGTAGCTGTGGTAGGTGAGCCACAGGTCGGGCCGGAAGCGCTCCAGCCGGCGCCGGGCGCGCCCCAGCGCCCGCAGCGCCGCCGGCCAGCGCCAGGGTTGCCGGAAAATCCAGCGGCAGCGCAGGCTGCTGGCCGTCTGCAGCCGGTGGCCCTGCTGCGCCAGAAAGCGGTAGAGGCCGGCTGCGATCACCTGGTCCCCGGAGGGGTTGGGGTGGTCCAGGGGCTTGAAGGGCGCGTAGAAGAGGATCCGCACGGGGTTTAATACCCGCCGGCAGGCCGCTGCCCAAAGCCGTTCATGCCCGCGCGGTAGACCGCAGCCAGGCGCTGGACCAGGACGCGGTTGTCGAACCCGGTTCTAACCTGCTGCCGGCCGGCGTGAATCACCCGCCGGCGCAGGGGCTGGTCGGTCAGCAGGCGGGTCATGGCGCCGGCCAGGGCCGCCGGGTCGCGCGGCGGCACCAGCAGCCCGCTTTGCCCGTGGCGCACCAGCTCGGGGATGGCCGAGATCCGGGTCGCCACCACCGGGACCCCCATGGCCATGGCCTCCAGCAGGACGTTGGGGATCCCGTCGCGGTCGCCGTTGTGGGCCACCTCGCAGCCCAGGACCAGCAAGTCGGCGCGGCGGTAGTGGGCCAGGACGGTCTCGTGGGGCAGGGTGCCCAATAGTTCTGCGTCGGCGCCCAGCCCCAGCTCGCGGATCAGGGCCAGGATCGCCTGGCGGTCCTCGCCGTCGCCGATCAGGGTGTGGCGCAGGCGCAGGCCCTGGTCCCGCAGGCGCCGCAGGGCGCGGTAAACCGTGGGCAGGCCCTTTTTGGCGGTCAGGCGCGCCACCGACAGCAGGCGGTAGGGCTGCGCGGGCGGCTCGGCTCCGACTTCCGGGGCGT
Source organism: Desulfobacteraceae bacterium (assembly GCA_022340425.1). NCBI lineage: Bacteria > Pseudomonadati > Thermodesulfobacteriota > Desulfobacteria > Desulfobacterales > Desulfobacteraceae > Desulfobacteraceae bacterium. The sequence continues at coordinate 2,187 of JAJDNY010000107.1, forward strand.
CGCTGGCGAACAGGCGCGTGTCGATCCCGTGGTAGATGCAGTGGATCGGCGTGCGGCCGTCGGAGAGTCGCAGCAGGTGGCGGCGGTTGTAGCCTGTGCAGGTGACCACGAAGCGCGCCAGGGCGATCTTTTCCCGGAGCTGGCGGGCATCGGAGGTGTAGATGTCCTTGGCGTGGGCCGTGAAGCTGAAGGGCAGCCCGCTCAGGCGGCTGGCGAAGAGCGCCACAGAGGCCGGCGAGTGGGCGAAATGGGCGTGCAGGTGGGTGACGCCGCTTTTCGGCAGCAGGCGGTCCACCAGGTAGCCGGCCTGCAGCAGGTGTTTGAGGGTCGCCGACCGGCGGGTCCGCAGAAAGCGGCGCAGGGCGGTCCCCAGGGCGCACCGCATGGTGGCCGGGCGGCGGGCGGCCAGCCGGCCGCTGTGGAAGAGCAGGCGCGGCAGGGGTGCCAGCAGGGTCTCGGGCAGGTAGTCCACCTTGGCCCTTATGCGGCCCACGCTCTCGTGGCAGAACGCCTCCCGCGGCTGCCGCATGGAAAAGATGTGGACCTTGAATCCGAGTTCCTCCAGCAGGAGGATTTCGTTTGAGATGAATGTTTCCGAGATGCGCGGGAAGCCTTTGAGGATCATCCCCAGAACCGGCGCGGTGGTTTCAGGCATGAGGGGCTGTCCTGAAAGCCTCCAGCCGCTGGCGCATGCTGTCGAAGGCGGTCAGCTGAAAGCGGGCCATGGCGGCCTGGTAGGGTTCGGGGTGGGCCAGGAGCGCCGCCACCTTGGCGCCCAGTTTGGCGGGGGTGCAGTCGTACCAGGGGATGAAGTCCAGCAGCTGCTGGCGTTTTAGCACCTCGGCCCGGATGAGCTGCTCGCGCCGCGGCGTTTCGCGCGGAACGATGAGCGAGACGGTCCCCTGGGAGAGAATTTCGCAGGCCGTGTTGTAGCCCCCCATGCAGACCACCAGGTCGGCGCCGGCGATGATCTCCTCCATACGGCGATAGAACTGCCAGCAGCGGACCCCCAGGCGCCGGGCGCGCTGGAAGATCTCCTCCTTCTGTGCCCTGGGCAGAAACGGGCCGGTGATCAGTACGCTTTTAAAGTTCGGCTGGCCCGGCCTCAGCCCCTCCAGCATGCCCAGATAGGTGTCCAGCACGCGGTAGCCGTCGCCGCCGCCGCCGGTGGTGACCACCACCAGCTTCTCCCCGGGCCGGATGCCGTGCTTTTTGCGGATGCTGCAGACCGCCTCGCGGGCCGGCACCCGCCGGGGAATGTAGCCGGTGAACTGCATCTTGCGGCTGAGCGATTCCGACAGGCCGTATTCGGCGATGGGGTCGTAGAATTCCCGCAGGCCGTAAACCCAGATCTCGCTGTAGAGGTTTTCCAGCTGGTCGTAGACCCCCTTGCGGGTCCAGTCCTTGCGGACGCTGGCGGCGTCGTCCATGATGTCGCGCAGGCCCAGGATGGTACGGGTCTGGGGCATGCAGCGGCGCAGCCACTGAAGGGTGGGCAGGACTTCCTTTTTGAGCCCCAGGGGCTCCTTGTCGACGATGAAGAGGTGTGGCTGGAAGGTCTTGGCAGTGGCCGTGATGATGTTCTTGCGGATCGCCAGGGCGTGGCGTGGGTTGATTTTAATCGAAAGCGGCTGGTATTCCTCGTTGGTCTTTTTGATCATGCCCGGGATGCGGACGAAGTCGATATATTCCGGAAAGGCGAAGCGGCCCACGATGGGCGAGCCGGTCAGGATCAGGATGTTGACCTGCGGGCTGCGCAGATGGGAGGCAATGGCCATGGTCCGGCGGATGTGCCCCAGACCGTAGGTGTCGTGGGAGTACATCAGGATTTTGTAGATGGAATTTTTTCCCATTTTCCGCGGGGCCGCCGCGGCCCCCATCGCATGGCACCGCTTCCTGGATTTCAGTTCTGCCGCAGGGGTAACCTTCCAGGAAAATTGACAGTTCCGTAAAAAACCCAATTTCCGCGTTGCGCTGCATCTCGAAGTCGCTGCGGCGTACAGGTGTACGCCTCACTCCTCGAGATTTGCGCGCCTTGAACTTGGCTTTTTTACGAAACTGTCTGGTTTTTGGCTTTTTTCCGGTTCATCAAGATTGGTATAACGTTTATGCTGCCGTCCCGCCTGATGTGATCGATGGGCTGTTTTGCACGCCGCGACTATAGGAATATCCCTCCTCGCAAGTCAAGGGATTTCCCGTTTGGCCGCCGCCGCCGGCCCTGATTCGGGGATGGACAAGGGCTCGGCGCTGTGCCAGACTGAAAACCGTCCGAAAATGGTGATTCCTGCGATTTTAACCGTCGCAGTATAGAGGCGCTTTGACCATGACTTCCTTTTCCACCGACGGCGATCCCGGGGCGGCGCTTGAAATCCTGGACCGCTTCTTTGAGGGCGTGGACCGCGGCCGGCTCTTCGAAAACCCCGGCAGCGGGGGATTTGGCGAACTGCGCAGCCGGCTCTGGGAGGCGCTCTACCTGCTGCTGGTCTGGCAGCGCCCTTACTTGGAGGCCGCCCGCGGGCTGGATTGGCCTTACGCGGCGCTTGAGCGGCGGCGGGCCTGGTTCGAGCGGCATGCCGCCGGCGACCCGGCCGGGACCGCGGGCCGCGAGGCGCGTCTCTTTCTCGCCCTGCTGCCCTTTCGCGGCCAGTGGCGCCGGCTGTTGGAAGTCCAGCGCGGGATGCCGGCGCACCCCGAGATCCGTGCCCTGGTGGGCCGCGAAGCGCGGCGGGCGGCGGCCAAGCTGGCCAAAAAAGCCCAGAAGCGCTACAAGCTGCGGCACTTCCTGCAGGTCCTCAAAAAACCGCAGCTGCCGGCGGCCAAGGGCATCCTGCGGATCTTCTCCCTGCCCTACCTCTTCCTGCATCCGGGGCTGCTGGAAAAGCTTTCCAGAAAATATTTGCTCTACGTCGAGCCGCCCTGGGGGGTGATCTTCCGCCACACCTGGCTGCGGGTCTTCGCCGCCGCCGCGGCGCCATGCCTCTTCGGCCTCGGGGGCCCCGAAGACCGCGCCTTTTTGGACGGCCAAGATGGCATTCTGACCACCCCGCTGTGCCACGGGGACTTTCTGGACGACCCGCCCCTTGACGCGGCGCCCGCGGCCCCCGCTTTCGACCTGGTCTTCAACGCCAGCTTCGATGAGATGCCCCGCAAGCGCCACGCCTTTCTGTTGAACGCGCTGCAGCAGCCGGAGCTGCGGGACGTGACGGCGCTTTTCATCGGCCGCGGCAGCGATGGCAACGTCAGCCGGGCGGCGGCGGCCATCCGGGCCGCTGGGCTGGCCGACCGGGTCGCCCTGCGGGCCAACCTGCTGCGGCGCGAGGTGCCCGCCGCGCTGCAAGAGGGGCGCCTGGGGGCTCAGGTGTCGCTCCACGAGAACGGCTGCCGCAGCGTCTTCGAGCATTTCCGGGCGGACCTCCCCTGCGTGGCCACAAGCGCCATGGCCGGCATGGACCCGGCGATCTTCAACCCGGCCACCGGGCGGATGGTGCCGGATGCCGCGCTCGTCGGGGCGCTGCGGGCGGCGCTGGACCACCCGGGGGCCTTCGCCCCGCGGCGCTGGTTTCTCGAAAACTCCGGCGCCGAAAACGCCAGCCGCGCCCTCAACGCGACCTTCAAGGCGATCTTCCGGGCGCAGGGCTGGCCCTGGGGCGGTGACATCGTGCCGCTTGGCAGCAGCGGCGCCTCGCGCTACCTGGACCCGGGCGATTACGCGGCTTTCAAGCCCCAGTTCGCCGAGCTGCTGGCCCTTTTTCGCAGCCTGCCCGGGCTGCCGATCCGGCTGGCCGAGAACTAAGGCCCCCGCCGCGGGGCCGCCAAGCCCTGAAAAACCTTGACGAATCGTGAAATTTTGTTCAGGAATGACCGGGTCATCAACTACGGCCGGTTTTTCCTTAGAGTTACTTTTCTTGTGCGGACAAGAAAAGTAACCAAAAGAAACCGCCCGCGCCCCGGGGCCCTTCGGGCTGCCCTGCGCTTCTCGCAGCCGGCGGGCCCTGTGGAACTCGCTGGCGCTCAGACAGCCACAGGGCCTCTATCGCCCGCCGCTGCGATGCTCGGCCCGGGACGACGGGTCTCAAACCGGCAGCACCGCGCCGGAAGCGGACTGCGTCAAGCGCAGCCCCCAATTTCCTTTGCGTCCTCTGCGCCGCGAGCGCAGCGGGCGGTGAACGCTTTTGGCTGCCGCCACCATGAGGAGTAAAATGGAATTCGAAGCCGTCATCGGGCTGGAGGTCCACGCCCAGCTCAAAACCAGGACCAAAATCTTCTGCGGCTGCTCAACCGCCTTCGGTGCGCCGCCCAACACGCACACCTGCCCGGTCTGCCTGGGCATGCCGGGGGTCCTGCCGGTGCTCAACCGCCAGGTGGTGGTCTATGCCATGCGCATGGCGCTCGCCACCGGCTGCACCATCGCCGCCGAAAGCCGCTTCGCCCGCAAGAACTACTTCTACCCGGACCTGCCCAAGGGCTACCAGATCTCCCAGTACGAACTGCCCATCGCGGCCGGTGGGCACGTGGACATCACTCTTGACGGCCGGACGCGGCGCATCGGGATCACCCGCATCCACATGGAGGAGGACGCCGGCAAGCTGACCCACGACCCGGACCGGCCCTTCAGCCGGGTGGACCTCAACCGCGCCGGGGTGCCGCTGATCGAGATCGTCAGCGAACCCGACCTGCGCACCCCCGCCGAGGCCGGCGCTTACCTGCGGCAGCTGCGCGCCATCCTGCGCTACCTGGACATCTGCGACGGCAATATGGAGGAGGGCAGCTTCCGCTGCGACGCCAACGTCTCCATCCGGCCGGCGGGCACGGCGGCCCTGGGGACCCGCACCGAGCTCAAGAACCTCAACTCCTTCAAGCACGTGGAGAAGGCCATCGCCTACGAAATCGCGCGCCAGCAGGAGTGCGTGGGCGACGGCGGCGCGGTGGTGCAGGAAACCCGGCTCTGGGACCCCGACCAGAACCGCACACCCCCATGCGCGGCAAGGAGGAGGCCCACGACTACCGCTACTTCCCGGACCCCGACCTGCTGC
>JAJDNY010000108.1 GCA_022340425.1 Desulfobacteraceae bacterium
CCGGCTCCAGCGCGACCAAAGGGTTCAAGGCGGGAAGGCTTGAGTCCTTTTTTTTTGGCGGGCCCGGCCGGCGCCAACGACGCGCCAGGCCCGCACCCCTTGGAAGTGTTCCCGATTTCCGGCCTGACATATGCCAAAAAACAGGAAATTACAACCACGAGCCGGGGGCTGGCGGCCGCCCCAGCGGTGCCGCCGCGCGCCGAGTTTCGCGCCCGCAGCCGGTCCACCGGGGTCAAGCGCTAAACCAGACCGTCACAGGCGACGGGCCGCCGGACGCCGCGATCCCTGCCGGAACGGACACGGGGTGTCAGAGCGGCTCAAATTCTCGACAGGATGCGGGGGGCTGGGGGTGCCAACCTCCACGGCACCTGCAACGGCACCAGCAGCGGCTTGTCCGCAACCGGACCGGCTTTTTGCTATATGGTTGACATTATTTGTTTTTTAGTTTAGTTTTAAAAATTATAGCGCCACCCCTGCCAACCTGATGGATCGGCAAGGAGTCCAAAACCAGACGACTTCAAAGAAAACGCCGCCTGCCAGCGCACCAATCTCAAGGGGTGAGGCCTGGTCGTGTGCGCCACAGCGGCCTCGAGATGCGGCCCAAAGCGGGAATTGGGCCTTTGACCCCGCCTTCTGAACTCAAGGGGCCCGGAAAAAGATAATTCCACATCTTGCATGTCATTTGATCGCCATCAAAATCCGGCGCCATCTTGTGGAATCATTGATTGCCGCGGCCCCAAACCGTCCCCGGATCATCCCGGCAGCTAACCACAGCCACCAGTGGGTGGGGTTGCGAGGAATAATTGAACTGCATCGACGCCATCGAAGGAACCGTGAAGCAAATCATCATCCGTATTTACAACCAGTATCTCACCTTCGGGCAGGACGATACCGAGTATATCATGAATGTCAAAGCGGTGGTCGAGGGATGCGAAGAATTTGCCCTCAAAAATTCGGATATCATCCGCAGTCCCCAAACCTTGAAAGCCGTGCTCTACGATTTTGCCAAAGATTTGTGGCTCCAAGACCTGCAAAAGAGGCAGCCCCAGGCCGCTGACGAAGGGCCGGCTGAAAAAGAAGGCGCAGTCAAAGCCGAGCAGGACGGCTACTACGAGTATTACTACGACCACATTTACCACCAGGGCGGATATCCCCGATAGTCCCGGATGGGTCACAAAAACCTATAGACCGGCTGGTTTGCACCGGCACCGGGTGGACTACGGGAAGCAGCCTCCCTGCCGGTTATCGGAAGGTGGGCATGACCGAACCCGATGATGCTGAGCTCCAAAGCGAGATCGAAGAGATTTGCGCACGGATCGATACGATCCTGAAGAATATCGAGAGCCATTCCCAAAAACCCCCGCCGACGGTTGAGGTCCAGGAATAAGGGTCGCGGTAAGAAATAATTATACAATATGGCGAAGGATTTTGGTGGCGATCAAAAGACATGCAAGATGTAGAATTATTTTTTTCCGAGGCCCAAAGGCTTAGGAGCCCCATCGGGTTGGGGGGCAAGACCTCGTTTTTCCAAAAAAAAGCTTGATTTTATCGGGCTACTAAAATACGTCCTCAATACCTAGCGATTTTTTTTTGGGGCTTTTCCGAGTTTCCGCTCAGCAACCTGTTCAGGCCTTTTTGCAGTGCGATTTCCCATTCCTCTTTTCCCAAGTGCCCATAACAGGAGGGGCCATGGCATTGACCAAAAACGACATCGTTGCCAAGGTACACGAATTGGGTTTCACCAAAAAAAAGTCGGTTGAAATTATCGAATCTCTTTTGGAAACCATCAAAAACACGCTGGAAAATGAGGATGACGTTCTCATTTCGGGATTCGGTAAATTTTGTATCAAAGGAAAAAACAGGCGCAGGGGGCGCAACCCCGCAACCGGCACAGACCTCATGCTCAGAGAGCGCAAGGTCGTCACCTTTAAATGCTCCGGTAAACTTCGCAATAAAATCAACCGGGCAGTGAAATAGATGGGTTGCGCGGCATCAAAATTTTGGTTAGCACCCAAACAGTTTGGAACCCCAGACCAACCAAAACTGCCACCGGAATATTTGATCTGAAGACGCCATCGGCTCCACCCCTTCCCGTTTCGCCCGATTCCGACCACCCGTTGTTCGTAGCAATCGCTGGCAGCGATCGCCGGTCGCCCGGAGGCTGCCACCGGAAACCAATGTTATGCGCGCCGCGCCGGGCCCTGCCGGGAAAACGACCCGATCCGATCCACGGATAATCCGGCGCAATAAAACCAACCCGGCACGATGCGTCAAAATCCGCCCACCTTGCGGCCCTGACGGCCGCCACCCCACCCGCCCATAGGTCTAAAAGGGTTGCGGTTGTTGCAAAGCGTGGGCATCGAGCGCAGCAAAAATGCCCTCACCGGGGTTAACCGGCGAGGGCTCTAATTCTGGAGGCAGGTGAATGCGTTCAAAAATCACCGCTGTCGATCATTTTGCACCCAGCCGAAAATTGACCAACTGCGATCTGGAGAAAATGGTCAATACCAACGACGAATGGATCAGGACCCGAACCGGCATAAGGGAGCGCCGGGTGCTGGATCCGCAGCGTGGGACCTCCTTCATGGCCATCAAAGCCGCTGAGATGGTCCTGGCGCAACGCGGTCTCGCGCCCGATGAGATCGATGTCATCATCGTGGCGACGGTGACCCCGGACCAGTTGGTTCCGGCGACCGCCGCGCTTGTTCAGAAAGGGTTGAAGGCCGGCAAGTGCTGGGGGTTTGATCTGAACGGCGGCTGCACCGGTTTTCTGTGCGCGGTGACCACCGGGGCGCAATTCATCGAATCCGGGGCCCACCAGAGGGTTCTGGTCATCGGCGCAGACAAAATGAGCGCCATTGTCGATTATCAAGACCGCAACACCTGCGTCCTATTTGGTGATGCCGCGGGCGCGGTGCTCCTGGAACCTTGTGAGGAGGCGGAAGGCGATTTGGGCATCCGGGATTTCATCCTGTGCCTCGACGGTTCCGGCAGCGAATATCTGAAAATCCCTGCCGGCGGCAGTCTGCTGCCGGCCACCCAGGAAACGGTTGCGCGACGGATGCATTATGTTTATCAAGACGGCCGCTCGGTTTTCAAGCACGCGGTCAAGGAAATGGCGGATGTGGCCACCCGCATCATGACCCGCAACAACCTCGGCAGCGACGACATCCGACTTTTCATTCCCCACCAGGCAAACTACCGCATCATTGATGCCACCGCCAAAAAAATGGGGCTGGCTCCGGAGCAGGTGTTTATCAATATCGCCCGCTATGGCAACACCACTGCCGCCACCATACCGATGGCCATGTCAGAGGCCTATCGAGCAGGTCGGCTGGGAAAAGGCGACTGGATCATCCTGGCCGCCTTTGGCGCCGGTTTCACCTGGGGCAGCATGCTGCTGAAGTGGGCCATGACCCAGCCGGCCCCCGGATAGAACGCCCCCGGACGCGAATCAGGGCCACCAGCTGGTCGGCCATTGCGCGGCCGGGTAGGCGGGTGCAACCGCGCCGATCCAGGCCGGGGCTCAGCCGCTGATTTCATGGGTTTTGATTTTGCTCAGTAGGCACGGATGGCTGATTTCAAGCAAACGCGCCGCTTGAGATCGATTTCCCTTGGTTTCTCGAAGCGCCCGGGCAATCATTTTTTTTTCCAGAAGCCTCTGGGCGACCTTCAAGGAGTGTCCCGCTGCAGACTCCGCCATCGGGCCGAGATCACCCGCCAGCCGCACCCGCTCCGGCAGGTGTTCCGGCCCCAGGGTCTCATCTTCCGCCAGCACCATGGTCCGTTCGACGACATTTTCAAGTTCGCGCACGTTGCCCGGCCAAGGGTACTTCAACATGCAGGCCAGCGCGCCCGACGAAAAGGCCTTGATGTTTTTCTGTAATTTCTGATTGAAGATCCCGCAAAAGTGCTCGCAGAGCAACGGGATGTCCTCACTTCGATCCCGCAGTGGCGGCAGTTTGATGTTGAGCACGTTGAGGCGGTAGAAAAGGTCCTGGCGAAAAGCGCCGGTTTGAACCTCTTTTTCGAGATCCTTGGATGTCGCCGCGATAACGCGGGTATCAATTTTCAGGACCTGATTGGCGCCAATTGGCCGGAGTTCGCTTTCCTGCAGCACCCGCAGCAGCTTGACCTGCAGGGGAAGGGGCAGCTCGCCGATTTCGTCCAAAAACAAGGTCCCCAGATGGGCATCTTGAATCAGCCCCGCTTTATCCTGCGATGCGCCTGTAAATGCCCCTTTTTTATAGCCGAAAAGCTCGCTTTCCAGTAGGTTTTCGGGAATTCCGCCGCAGTTGACGGACACCATCCTGTGCTTTGAGCGGTTTCCCGAATAATGAATACTTTTGGCGACCATTTCTTTCCCGGTCCCGCTTTCCCCGGTGATCAGAACCGTCGTGGTGTAGTCGGCGACCTTTTCAACCAGCTTGAAAACCGACCGCATCGCAGGGCTTTTTCCGATGATGTCCAGAAACTGGTCTTCCTTGCGGATGGCCTCGATTTGATTTAGCAGCCGCCGGTTCTCAATCTTCAGTCGATCACGCTCGTTCGCCTTCCGCAAAACCATCAGGATCTCATCAAATTTAAACGGTTTTGAGATGTAATCGTAGGCGCCCGCCTTCATGGCCTGAACCGCCGTATCGATGGTCCCATAAGCCGACATGACGATAAAGGTGGTCTTGTCCAGAAAATCCGCAGCCGCCCGCAAAAACGCCAGCCCGTCCATGCGGGGCATTTTAAGGTCACAGAGAACGATATCAAACGCGGATTTGCCCAGCTGCACCAGGGCCTCCCCGCCGTCTCCGGCGGTGAGGACCTCATACCCGTTTCGACCGAGAAGCGATGCCAGCATGTGGCGCATGTTCTCTTCGTCGTCGACCACCAGAACTTTTTTCAACTTTTCCGTCTGCATTCAAAACCCGAGCTGAATTTCATCTCGAAGCCGCCAAAGAGACCTTATTGGTCCTGAATATCGTCCAGCGGGAACAGCAGCTCAAATCGCGCTCCTTGCCCCGCAGCGCTCGCAACCCTAATCTCGCCACCCAAGTTTTGAATGATCTGATACGAAACGACCAGCCCCAACCCGGTCCCTTTCCCGGGCTCCTTGGTCGTAAAAAAGGGATCAAAGATTCTGGGGAGATTTTTATCCGAAATTCCGGCCCCGTTGTCTTCGATTTCCACCGAAAGCCAATCTGTATTTGACCCGCTGTTCTTTCCGGGTTTCTTTACCAGTGAGGACCGGATGGTGATTTTTCCGACGGTCGCAAATGGCGACAGACAAATGGCGTCCGCCGCATTCTTCATCAAGTTCAGGACAACTATGCGCAGCTGCTCGCCGTCTGCCAAAATCAGATCACTTCGGGCTTCCAAATGCAGGGCAATCGCCACATCGGCTGTGGCGGGTTGAAGATTGAAGACTTCCACGATCTCCCGAATGATGCCGTGCACCCCAACGGGTGCGTGGGGCACGGCATTTTCCCTGGCGCGGCCCAAAAGCTGTTGAATGATGCCACTTACCCGGTGAATTTCCTTTTCGGCCCGATCCAGAAAATCCAGCCGCTCTTCCTGGGGAATTGTGCCGTCACGCAGCAGCCCGAGGTATCCCAGGACAATCCCGATGGGGTTGCCGATCTCGTGGGCCACCCCCGCGGCCAGTTGGCCCACTGAGGCCAATTTCTCCGCCTGAATGAGCCGGCTTTGGGCGGCTTGAATTTCAAGATTGGCCTTCCTGAGGGTTTGGACCGTTTGCTGGAGTTTATCCTGATCCTGTGAAATTCTGCGCAGCATCTGATTAAGAGCCGTGGACAGCGTGCCGAATTCATTTTTTTTGCCCTCTTGTAAAAAATACAGATTCTCACTTCCCGAGCGAAACTCATTGGCCCTAAGAACGAGTTTTTGAAGCGGTTTGAATATCAGCTTGGAGAAAAGGGTCACGCCGAGGAATGTCAAAATGAGGCAGTTGCCCAGCAAATAGAGAAAAAAAACTTTCTGCGCTTGTCGCCAGTGGCGGTAGAAATTTTCGAGATTAAATGTCAAACACGCCCCGCCCACGACTCTGCCGTCAATTTCCAAAGGCGTCGCAACGAACAAATTGCGATGCTGCTTCCAAAAAACACCCCAGGTTTCCCCATCCAAAACTTTCAACGGCAGCTGCAGCCGAAAGGCGCGCGCAGCGATTGCGGCCATCTGTTTTCTTTCAGCCGGGCCGCCTGAACCCCACCATCGCGACCGCCCCGCGCCACTGGTGACCGTCAATCCCTCCCAGGCCAGAAGCGGCGGGGCATCAAGAATATCGGAAAGAAAGTGTTCAGAAAGATCTAACTCCCCGTGTTTGCTGATAGCAAGCTGATGGCCTACTTGCCGCAAGAGCCCATGCGCCCCATGGACCTTCGTCTGAACAAAGTCCTTCTGCACCACGAAAATTATGACGAAGTTAATTAAAAGCCCGGCCAGAAAGAAAAAGATCATGAGGTAAATGCCGATACTGGTTTTAAGGCGGAAAGATCCCATACAAATCCAGGCATCGTGGTGTTTGCGTGAAATCCCCGGTCCCACGGCGCAAGACCAAAAAAAGGTCTATCTTTTGCGCCAACTTGACCCAATCAATGGGGCACGGGCATTGAGCAATTCCCCTGAGGGCAAATGGATGTCTGTAATACGGGAGAAGGGGCCTAGATTGTATCGGTAGGCGGGATGAAAAAAATAAACCCCAGACCGAATTCAGTCGGTCTGGGGTTTGGTGAAGAATTCGGCGGCGACCTACTCTCCCACACAGCTTCCCGTGCAGTACCATCGGCGCTAAAGAGCTTAACTTCCGTGTTCGGGATGGGAACGGGTGTTGCCTCTTTGCTATCGCCACCGAAAATTGATGCGACAATCAAGATATGAGCTGAAAAAAACGCTTAGAATGCTTAAAAAAGGCTAAATGTGGTCAAGCCTCACGACCGATTAGTACCAGTAAGCTCAACACATTGCTGTGCGTACACACCTGGCCTATCTACCTTGTAGTCTTCAAGGGGTCTTCAGCTCCGGTGTCGCCACCGAAATGGGATATCTCATCTTGAGGCTGGCTTCCCGCTTAGATGCTTTCAGCGGTTATCCGATCCGAACTTAGCTACCCAGCTATGCCGCTGGCGCGACAACTGGAACACCATTGGTTCGTCCATTCCGGTCCTCTCGTACTAGGAACAGATCCTCTCAAATATCCTGCGCCCACGAAAGATAGGGACCAAACTGTCTCACGACGTTTTAAACCCAGCTCACGT
>JAJDNY010000109.1 GCA_022340425.1 Desulfobacteraceae bacterium
TTTCCACCACCTCCCAGGGGAAGCGCGCCTACTGGTCGATCTCGGCGTCGATGGTACGCAGTTCCTGTTCTCAGAAGGCGCGCACCGTGCGGCGCAGCAACCGATGTTGGGGATTTAGAAACGGCTCGGACATGGGACTCTTTGACAGTTCCGTAAAAAACCCAATTTCCGCGTTGCGCTGCATCTCGAAGTCGCTGCGGCGTACCTTAAGTACGCCTCACTCCTCGAGATTTGCGCGCCTTGAACTTGGCCTTTTTACGAAACTGTCTGGATTTTTTTTAACGGTCCATCAATCTTTGGTAGCACGTTTTAACGGGGGCAGTTCATGAAACCGGCACGCAATGGCTCTTTCGTACCCCTTCCGGGCAAACTTGTAAATAGTCGATGCGGGCCTGCGGACAATGGGGGCGTTGCAGGGAAAAATAGCGGGGAAGGGGGCCTGCCAGTGGTGGCGGCAGGCCCCTGGGAGCCGGATCCGGCAAACTCAGCTCCTCAGGCGCACTTCAAGCAGTTTCAAGGTGGCGCTGCCCACCGCTGAGATGTCGCCCACCACCTGGAGTGGCAGGTTGGTGGCCGGGTCGATGAAGATCGCGATGTTCTTGTGAAGTCCGAGAAATGAAAAATTCTCCGGCTCGTCCAGCTGCGAGGGGAGGGGCTCCGCCGTCAGCGCGATTTTAAGCGCTTTCAGCTCGCCGTTGCGTCGGGTTTGGGTCTGCTGTTTTTTTTCAATATAGTCCACCTTCAGGCTCTGCAGCCCTTGGGGTTGAAGCAGCACGCGGTGAAGCTGCCTTTTCCCGAAAACACACAGCCAAAGAGGCTGGCCGTGCTTCAGGCCTTCGGCGGCGGATACGATGTAGACCAGAGCCAGGCGGTCGGTCACGCCGCTGCAGCCCAGCGCGGCAAGGTCGTGGGAGTAGAAATTTTCGGGGAAAACGGGCCATGTGTCCGGTTCGCCCTGGGCCTCGGCCTTGGTTTGGGGTTCGCGGTTCGTGCGAAAAACACCCGTCTCGGTGAACCGGTAGGTTTTTTCGAAATCCCCTTCCCCCCGCCGGAGTCGGTATCTTCCCAGGGCGGCGGCGTCATCCGGGTTGATCCAGAGCGCGTTGGTGATGTTCACCGGGGCCCGGAAGGCGAAGTCGATCATCATCTGCAGGCCGAGGTGCAGGGTTTGCGGGCCCGAGGCCGCTATCGGCGCGCCCTGGGGGCTTTCCAGGAGCACGGCCTGGGCCTGGGCGGCGGTCAGCGACTGCAGCTGGATGCCGGCGGTCAAATCGACCACCAAACTCTTGGCGCGGAACTGCAGCGCCTCCCACGTCACGCGCTGGGGCTGGAGCCGGTCCTGGGCCCAGGCGCTCCCAGGCAGAGTGCCCCAGACCGGCACCAGCAAAAATACGGCAAAAGTGGTTAGCATCGGCAGGCGTTTCATCGTGTATTCCTCCTGCAAATTTCAAGACGGGATTTGGATCGGGCGGGCAACAGGATTATTACCAATGGTGATACCGATATGCCGTCTGTCAAATCCGCAGGCCGTCCATTTAAAGGCGCGGGCCGCTGAACCGTGATGCACCCTTTGGGCTGAAGGCGACAGGCTTAAGGGCCTCGGCAAGAAATAATGCCACATCTTGCTTGTCTTTTGGCCCGTCACCGGCGTTACATCCGCCGGCACATATCCCGATATGCACCGGCGAATGTGCCTGGGTGACGAACCAAAATCCGGCGCAATATTGTCGAATTATTTATTGCCGCGACCCTAAGGGCGGCGCGGCTATTGCCTCGCACCAAAAAAGCACTAGGTTTATATTGTTTAGCCCTCCAGGGAAATCCGGCGAAGTGCCATATGGCGTGCGCGAGGGCCGGTTTTGGAAAAATCCGTATTTCTGCCGGCCGCGCGCTCTTTGTGACCGTCGCCGTAACCTTTCCAAACCAGCATGCAGATCGGCAGGCACCATGGCCCTCTCACCTGGATACGAGCATGATATCTTTATCAGCTATGCCCATAACGACAACTTTGGGATTGCCGATCGTCCGGGGTGGGTCGATGTGTTTGAAGAGACGATCGACAACTGGCTTCGCAAGCGTAGGGGGATGAAAAATCTTCGCATCTGGCGCGACAAGCGGCGGATGGACGGCAACACCCTCTTCGACGACGCCATCCGCAACGCCATCGACACCTCGGCCCTCTTCCTGGCCCTGACCTCCCGCAACTATCTACTGTCGGACTACTGCCGCAGAGAGCTGCAACGCTTTCACCAGCACCACGGCCGGCATCCGGGCGGGCTGAGAATCGGCGACAGTTCCCGCATTTTCAACATCCTGCTCAACAACATTGCCTTCCGCAACTGGCCGGCTGAATTCCAGGGCACCAGCGGCTTTCCGATGCACGATGCCCGCCTGGAGAACGAAATCGGCGATTTCATTTCCCCACGCGACGACGCCTTTGAGAAAGGGATGCGGCCGATCGTGGATGCGCTCGAAAAAACTTTTGAGCAATTGATCCCCGCTCCCGCTGTTGAAAGCACCGCCCCCGGCGACCGGGTCACGATCTTCGTGGCCGATGTGCCCGAAGCGCTGGAAGATTTCAAGGACCGCATCATCGCCGAGGCGCAGTCCCGCGATGCCCTGATCCGAAGCGACATCCCGCCCCCCATGACGGTCGCCGAACACGAGGCGGCCGTTAGCGGGGTGCTGGCCCAGTCGCGGTTCGCCGTCCACCTGTTGAGCCACTGGCCGGGCAGAAAACTGTCGGACCGCAAGGACCTCACCTTTCCCCGGCAGCAGCACGAGATCGCCTTCAAACACGCGATTCCCCAGCTGGTCTGGGTGCCGGAAGACCTAAACATCGCCGCCATCGAAAACGAGGAGCAGCGCCGCTTTCTGGAAAGCTGTGAAAACCGGCCACGGGTCCTTGGGCAGTATGAGTTTGTTCGCTGCCTGCAAAGCGAGTTCGTGAACCTGGTGGGCGAGCGGATTGCTGGTCTGGCGGCGGATGCCCGGGATGAAAGCCGGAGCCTGAGCTACCTCATCGACACCCACCAGAAGGATCAGCGCTATGCCTTCCGCCTGGCCGATTTTCTGCTGGACAAAGGGGCGGACGTCGATTTCAACCATGAATCTTCCGATCCGTTGGTGAGCTTGGTCAAATTCGAGCAATCGGTCAAGAAGGTCAAAAACCTGGTCCTGATCTGCGGCCAGGTGGGCCCGGCCTGGCTGGTGGGGCGCATCAAAAAGGCCTTCAAGGCCGTCTGCGAGCAATTCGAGACCGAGGAACGGCTGGGTCTTGAGCATATCTGGCTTTTCCTGGCCCCGAGCAGCAGCGGCAAGCCCGATCTGCCCGCCTTTCCCCCCCTGATCAAAATTAATGTCCTGGACAACAGCCGCTCCCCCGAGATCGACCCCCAGGTGACCTCGAAACTTCTCTCGGGCGGGGTCACGCCATGAACGGCGCGGATCAGGCGGCCAACCCGTTTGTCGGTCTGCGACCTTTTGACGGACGCGACAGCCTCTATTACTTCGGCCGCAAAGAGCAGAGCCACGCCCTGTTGCAGCAGCTCTACGCCAACCGCTTCGTGGCGGTGATCGGCAGCTCCGGCTGCGGCAAATCCTCCCTGGTGCGGGCAGGGCTGATCCCCAACCTGGAGGCCGGGTTTCTGGTCCAGGATCGGGACCTGTGGAAGATCGCGATCTTCAAGCCGGGGGACGCGCCGATCTTCAATCTGGCCGCAGCCCTGGCACAGGCCGCCGGGAAGGCCGGCACCCAGGCGGCCCCGGTGGGCTGGAAGCAGACGGTCCAGCGCCGCGGGGGGCATTTTCTTGCCGAGCGGCTGCGGGACGCGCTGGAAGGCCAGGACAGCAACCTGCTGGTGGTGGTGGACCAATTCGAGGAGCTTTTCCGTTTTCAGCGGGCCCGGACGACCCCGGTCCGGGAGGAAGCCGCCAATTTCGTGGCCCTCCTGCTGCACCTGGCCGAGCAGACGGCGGCCCCGGTTTACGTCGTGCTGACGATGCGCTCCGATTTTCTAGGGGAATGCGATGCCTTCCAGGGGTTGCCCGAGGCCATGAACAGAAGTCAGTACCTGGTCCCCCGCCTCACCCGCCAGCAGCGCCGGGAAGCCATTCTGGGGCCCATCCGGCTCGCCGGGGCGGACATCACCCCCCGGCTGATGGACCGGCTGTTGAACGAAAGCCTCGATGGCGGGGACGATCTGCCCGTGTTGCAGCATGCCCTGATGAGGACCTGGAACGCCTGGCGCCAGGCCGGCGGTGTGGGAGCCATCGACCTGGAGCATTACGAGGCCTCCGGCACCCTGCGTCATGCGCTGCGCCGGCATGCCGACGAGGCCCTGGAAAATCTGGATGCCGAAAGCCTGCTGATCGCCAAACGCATGTTCCAGGCCCTTACCGAGACCGATGCCGCCAATCGCCGCATCCGCAGACCGGTGTATGTGAGTCGGATCGCGGCTATCTGCGGTGAATCCGCGACCCCGGAGCGGGTCCTGGCCCTGATCGCGCGCTTCAACGCCGATAACCGCAATTTCCTGGTGCTCTCCGCCCCCAACGCGGCGGGCGAGGTCCTGGTGGACATCTCTCACGAGAGCCTGATTCGGCAGTGGAAAACCCTGACCGACTGGGTGGACGAGGAGGCCGAATCCATCCGGATCTACCGGCGGCTGGCCGAGAGCGCGGAACTCCACGCCGCGGGCAAAGCCGGGCTCTACAAGGAAACCGACCTGCAGGTGGCCCTCGCCTGGCAACGTCAGCAGCGGCCCACTGCGGCGTGGGCCGCCCGCTGCCAGGCCGATTTCCGCCAGGTCATGGACTTTTTGGCGCAAAGCGTCCGCAAGCAGAAGACCAACCGCCATTTCGTCGCTTCCCTGCTGGTCTGCCTCTATGCGTGCCTTTGTTCCTGGATGGTGATCGCCGCCACCGACGACCTGTCCCTTGCCACCAACATCCTCGTCCTGCCGGTCATCGGGACCCAGAGCGCCGCCAGCCTTATCTACACGGTGGCGCCGCTGGTGCTGATCGGTCTGCAGGTCTGGTTCCTGCTTCACCTGCAGCGTCTCCTGCGGATCCTGGCCGCCCAGCCGCGGCCCCAGACCGGGGAAAGCCCCCTCGCGGCGCGTCTGGAGACGCTGGGGTTCCAGGCCCTGGCCTGGGTGACCGTTCCGGCCGCGATGGCCGGCTTCTGGCTGCGCTACCTGCTGCGCCGCGACGCGCCAGTGACCGGCCTGCAGGTGCTGCTGCTGACCTTCTCGATCCTTCTGGCGGCGCTCTGCAGCCGCTTTTCCCGCCCGACCGTTCCAACCGAGCGACGTTCAGGCTGGCGCAGCGGGGCGGTGTGCGCCCTTTTGGCTGCCGTGCTGCTGGGGACGCTTACAATCGGAGCCTTCAAGGGGGCCCCCGAGCCGCGTCCCGGGCGGCGGGTGGACCTACGCGCCTTGATACCCTGGGCCTTTCACCAGCTTGGCTACGATCTCTTTTTCGACCTGCGCGAGCAGCGGGTTTCCAGGCTGCCGCCCGACTACTGGGAAATCCTGGCCGCATCGGACATTCGCAGGGCCGTCAAAGGCGCCTTCCTAAAGAAAGCGGACCTGCGCTATGCCGACATGTACCAGGCGTTTGTCGCCAAGGCCAATCTGAGAAACGCCGACCTGCGCGGCGCCCGGTTGCGGGAGGGCGATTTTCGGGCGGCCGATCTGCGGGGGGCCAACCTGGCCGGCGGGGACTTGCGGCAGGGGGATTTTCGTAAAACCGACTTCCGTGAGGCCCTTTTGACAGCGGTCGATTTCCGCGATGCCGACCTGCAGGACGCCCAGTTGGGGCTGGCCGACCTGCAAGGGGCCAATTTCGAAGACGCCCGCCTGGCGGGGGCGGACCTGCGCTGCGCCGATCTGCGGGGCGTCCGCGAGCTGCATGTCGAGAGCCTCGCCGGCGTGAAAACCCTCTATCGCGCTTCTCTGGACCCCGATCTGCAACAGCAGCTCCAGTCCCGAAACGGCCACCTTTTCATCAAACCGGCCGACACCTGGCACGATATGACGACCCCCAGAAACGTGGGCAAAAAAGACATCTGCGAATAACGCCGCCCCGAAGGGCGCCTTCCCGGACCCGTTGAGGTGTCGCTGATCGTCGCCAGCCTGCCGGCCCGAAACGGCCGTCGCTGCTGCCCGGGGCGAGAACTGGGCCCCGTCGCAGCGGCGATCGTGCGCGACGCTCCGGGATCCCGTAAATCCCAAAACCCAGGCACCGGCTGCCAAATTATTTTTGATTTTTTCCTTGACAAACAAGATTCCCATCTCAAAGATAAGCTTAAACATCCTCATTTTCCTACCATTGGCCTACTAGGCTGCACCGACGTAAGCTATTTTAATTCCATTTTTCGACGAGGTGATTCGCCATGCCGAAACCACCCACGTCCAAGACGCTTTCTTCCCTCAAGGTCGCCGCGCCCGGCCAGGCGACGCCCCGGTTGCAGGCGCATGCTTTCACCCCCGCGGTCCGGCCCACCGCGGGGGTCGTGATCGCCAACCCGCGCTTTCAGGCCGCCGGAATGGGCAAATTCCGTCCTGGGATCATCGCTGTGCCGGGCCTTGGGGGGGAGGGCGCCAGCCGCGACCAGTTGACCGTTCCCATCTCGCCGGCGCCTGAGCCCACCGATACCCTGCTCTTCGAAGACCCCGCCAATCCGGCCAAGAAGTACTACCTGCCCCGCTACCGGCTGCGCGCGCAGGGTGGCCGCTACGAGATCGGGGTCGTCGCCGCCCCCGACGGCACCTGGCGGCTCAGCATCGGCCTGGAGCGCTACCCGGCGCCCCAATTGGGGGCCGGGGTTCAGGGCGCGGCGGAACTGCCCCATGCGGTCGCCGTCTCCCTGCGCTACGGTGCCGGCCCCGCCCACGTCATCGAAAAGACGGTCGATTTCGCGGAACAACGCGAGGACGGTAAAGGCCTGGCGCTGTCGGTCGGCCTCAGTCTGGGGGAGCGCGACGCCGTGTTGTATGCGCTTCAGACCCCGGCCGCCGCACCGCGACTGGTGGTGCGCCGGTCGATCACTGTAGCCGTCAAGATGGCCGATCCGGGAAGGCAACCGCCGCCCCGGGTGCTGGTCCAGGGCCGTAAGGTGGCCGCGCCGGCTGCCGCGCAGCCTGTTCGGGTGGCCCCCAGGCCGATGGCCCTGATGATGGTGCCCAGCCCACAGGTCGTCGCGACCGCCCCCCCGGCCCGGCCGGTGACCCGCTACCGAACTGTCCGGCGGGTGGTGGACGATCTGGCGGACCCGGAGCCGTTTGTGTTCGATCCACGGCTGCATCCCTACCTCTACGAAGGCGCGGCGACGGGCGGTGGTGCTGTCGCGGGGGAATTCCGCCGGATTGTGGTCGCATATCCCCAGGGTTCACCCGACGCCCGCTTCCACGCCTATCTGCAGGACAAAGCCGAACCCTGGCTGTTTTATTACCTGCCGGACCGCTTCAAGCTCTCGCGGCGCGAGGTGGCGCCGTTCCTCCCCCAGATGGTGGTGCGCATCGCCGCCCCGGACGGTGCCATCGAAAACGCCGCGGTCACCGTGGACTATGTGGTCGAACCCTGGCTCAACCTGGGACGCCTGGAGGCCGCTCGCGACGCCTTGAGACGCGAGGTGCCGGCCGGGGCGCGCCAAACCGATCCAGAGCTCCGGCCCCTTCAGGCGCAAGCCTCGCTGAAGCTCTGGCTGCCCGGGCCGGCCGGCGCGGCGCTGGTGGACCAGAAGGACGTGGCCATCGACCTGGCCAACGGCTTCGGGCACAGCCTGACCCTGCCGCTCGACAGTTTTCGTCAAATCTACGCCTCGGCCTACAGCCGCGACGCCACGAGTCTTTTCACAGGCCAGGTGCTGGTGGAAACCGGCCTGTCGACCCCCGAACCGATTCCGGTGGAAATCCGCTTCGCCGACACCCAGGGCGAGTGCCTGGTCTTCTTCGAGCAACCGGCCGACACCGAGGACACCATCGCCGTCAGGATGCAGAACGGCATCGAAAGCCCGCTGCGGATCACTTCGCTACCGGTCCGGGTGCAGAAGGGCGATGCCGCGGTTCCCGCCGTCATCGAGGGTCTGACCTTGGATGCGCCCCTTGAGCTGGCGCCCGGCGCCGAGGTGGCCTTCGTCGTTCGCCTGCAGGGCGCCTTGCCGGGCGAAGGCGATCTCGATGCGGTCTTCGATACCTCCGGGATGGAGATCCTGCCGGACCCGGAAAAGATTTTGCCGCTGATCAGCGACACCTCGGTTCCAGCCGAATACGAACGGCAGATCGAGGTGATGACCATGCCGGAGTTGCTCGGCGACCCGACCGACCCGACATCGATCATTCTGATCAATGTGGAGTTCAAGGGCGGTGCCAGCCTGAAGCTCAGCCGTGAACAGCCTTCCGGGGTGGCCCAGGTGCCGCTGCCGCTGATGGATCTTTTGCTGGGCCGCGACGTGCAGGGCAAATACGGTTTTCGGCAGCAGATCATCCGCCGCAACGGCACCCAGAGTGTGGACCCCGGCTGGCGCGAGGCGGATTTCAGCCTGCTGGTGCTGCCCGCGACGTGAGGGGCGTATGTCGTTGACGGGGATGCCGGACTGGTCCCAACCGCTCTCGGCCGGCGGTGGTGACCTATACTTCGCCCGTGCCGAGCCGCGGCGCGCCTTCGCACCGCCGTTGGGGTTGCGGGTCGCGGCCGAATCCGGCGCAGCGCCGGCCCTGGCGCTGGAGGTGATCCGGCTGAGCGGCGCACAGGGGCCGCAGGTGTTGGGCCTGTTGACCATCCGTTTTACCGGCCACTACGCGCTTGCCGAACGGCAGCGGGACCTTTTCGCCGTCCATCCCGAGGTGAAGCTGGAACCGCTGGTCCTCCGGGAAGGCTTCCTGCGATTCCAGGCCGCTGCGGCGCTGGACATCCCCGACGAGCTGCTGGCGCCGCGACCGCTGGTCTGGACGGGTGGCGGATCCCTGACCTTCGCCGCCCGGCTGGGGCAGGCGGCCACCCTGATGTTGAACGACGCCCTGGTCAACGGCATGGTGGTCGTGACCGCGCTGGCCGAAGTGGCCGCCTGGGGCCTGGCCAGCCGCGCAGCTGCGCAGGCCGAGTTCAACCCAGCCGCGCTGGCCGGGCTGCTGGAGGGTGCGGAGTCCGGCGGCAGACTCACCCAGGCGGCGGTGGCCGCGCGGCTGGCGGCGGTCTCCGACAGCGCCTCATTTTCCCTTATTGGTGCGGCCAACGATGCCGGGCGCATCGCAGCCGCCAACGCCTGTGCCGAACGCTTGATCGGGCGTTACGCAAAACTCGCCCCGGCCGACGACCCGACCTCGGGCGCAGTCTACGTCTTCGAAACGGCTGCGATGGCCGACGGCCTGGTGAACTGGGACCTCTCCGACGAGGTGCTGGTGCCCAGGGGCCTGATCCTGGCGGCGAACCCGCTGGAGGCGGCGCGGCAGGCCGTCGCAAGCGGCTTTAGGCTGACCCGCGAGGCGCCCGTTGTGACCTTTGTCACCGGCCTGCACGTGCTGAGCGTTTTCGCCAATCTGCCGCCCAAAAGGATTGGGGTTTTGATGTTGGGTACCGAAGTGCGGGTGCCGCCCTGTCCGCCCGACCGCCCCCAGACGGTCACCGCCTCGGCCCTGTTCCGGGAGGGCGAAACGTCCAAAAGCATACCCATCCGGCTCTCCGCCAGGGAAACGGTCGCATTCGACTATCACACCTTCACCTTCGTTGTCGGTGCCGGCGGGGCGCAGCGGCTCACCGGCCCGCTGCTGCACCACGAAGGCCGGCTCCTGACCTTGGCGCCGGACAGTTTTCCGGTCCGATTTGTGCTGATCGAAGCGACCCAGGCGCTGCTGTCGGTTGCCGGTCTCAAAATCCGCTGCAGCGGCTTGCGCGATGGGGGGCCGTGGGGTGTCGAAGCCGCCTTGGACCAGGCGGTGAGTACCCTTGCCGTGGCGGTCCCGCGCGACCTGAACGGTGGTGAGCTGAGCGTTGTGGCGACGGGCCGCGACGGGGTGCGCGCACGATCGCTCGCACCGCGGCCCCTTGAAGACTGCTGGCTGGATCTGTCCAGTTTCCCGACCGCGGGCCCGGCCTGCGCCGACATCGTGTGCGATTTCGACGACGAGGCGGGCCTGGCGGCCATCGAATGCGCGCCGGAGGACCGGCTGGACGATCCCGAGGCCGTCGGCCTGGTCCGCCTGACGCCGGCCAACGCCGCCCGCCAGTGGCGCTGGCTGGTTTTGAATCCCCTTCAGGACGGCTTCTGCTGGCGCTGGTTCCGGGACCCGGGCCAACCGCCGGCACCTTGGTCCGGGCCGTTAGATCCCGCCGGCGGCCCGCTCGCCCTCAAGAGCAGTGCCCGGGCCCAATAACCGGGAAGGTGGCCCATGAACCCAATCGAACTCAGCAACGCCCTGGTCATGCCGGACGGGGACTACCCCGACGCTTTCCTTTACGCCCCGAAGGCCCCCGGCATCGCCGCCGGCGCCGATGGTCGGCGGCAGTTCAATCTCCTCACCGCCGGCTCCGTCTCGTTTCTACAGCTCACCGGGCGCTGGGGTCTGGACGCGCAGGAGGTCGCGGCGCTGCGGGGGGAACTGGCCGCCAAGACCGGCCGGGGCGCCGCCAGCCTCAAGTTGCGCCCGCTGCCGGAAACCGTTGGGGGCGCTTCCCTGCTGCTCGCCGACGGGGCGGGCGGGTTCACCGTGCTGCAGCAGAGCAAGTCGTCCGGCGTGCCGCCCTTTCATGCCGCCTTCAACGTCATGCTGGACGCCGAGCGCCTCAAGATTGTCCGGGAGGCCCTGGACGGCAAGCGCGGCCAGCTCATCCTGCGCTATGACATCACCCGCCGGCTGCCGACGGTCAGGTCGACGGTGGAGCGGGTGACCAGGCAGGAGGTCAGCGAGGAGGCCGCAAAGGGCCTTTACAGAAGCGCCAAGTCCGAGCGGGCCGAGAGCCGCACCACCAGCGAAACCTTGGAAGAGATCACGCACCACAGCGCGCAGCTGGATGCAGCAGATTGGAATGCCGCCCGCTAGCGGGGGGCCCATCACCCATCAGCCGGAGGTTTGCCATGTTTCAGATCGACAAGGTTCAGCAGATCGAGGACGTCACCGTGTACGGCGACGACAAAAGCGACTTCACCTTTTACCTGGTGCCGCAGACGCCGCGGTTCCGTCTGGAGAACGGGAGGCCGGTGATCAAGTTCATCAAGTACCGTGAGCTGCGCCGGGAGGGCAACGACCTGTTCGGTGGGGTCTGCGCTTTCGACACCGAGTTCGTCGTGGCGCCCGACAAGCTCCCCGCCGTCAAGGGGGCCTTGCAGAACCAGGTCAACGCTCGCTACCAGCAGCGCGGGCAGCAGCCCCCCCAGATCGTCATCGCTCCGCTGACCTACACCGGCGGCACCGCCAACCTGAACATTGGCGAGGGCGGCACCCTGGTGGAGAAGGTCCGCGGCGCCGGCAAGCCCTCGCTTTACGGCAACAACGTCGCCACCTTCTGGGTGGAGCTGACCAAGGAGGGGGCGACCGTCTTCGAACAGGCCCTGCAGGGCCAGGGCGGCTTCGTTTCGGTGGTCTACGACCTGACGATCTGGGCCAAACTGCCGGCCATCACCGCGCGCGGCTGGTGGCACGCCAGCCAGTTCTACTCCTTCATCCAGGAGATCGACACCGAGGACCATTTCTGGAGCGAGGACTCTTACGAGGAGAGCATCCGCGAGATCATGCGCCGCAACGAGGTGATGGGTACCGAGTTCAGCTTTGTCGGCAACCCGGCCATCTCGGCGGCCGACCAGGTCAAGATCGAGCAGGAGATCCGCGCCACCATCACGCGCCAGCTGGAGGATGCGGTCGAGCGCAACATGCTCAAGGAAATCGAAAAGACCGACCCCGACACCAAGAGCCTCCGCGAGGACCAGGATATCGAGGACATCAAGCGCACGGTGTCCAAGACCCAGGTGGCCGACGTGAACATCTCCTTCAAGGAGAACCAGGTCATCCAGTGGCCGATCGCGCCCCAGGGCCTGCTGCCCAACATCACCACCATGAAGGGCCCGGACGGCAAAACCTTCCTCTGGAAGGATTACGCCCTGGAGGTCGACCTGAACGACCCGTTCTTCCGAACGCTGGAGGTATCGGTCCGGGTCAATGCCGATTTCGCCAACCTGCCGATCTTCAACGTGGAGGCCAAACTCTCCTACCCCTTCGGCCCCGACAAGCCCGTCCAGGAGTATGCCTTCGCCAGTCCGGACGACGTCGGCAAGTTCCGCACCTTCGTCGCCGACGACAACCGCAAATACCGCTATGTTTATCAGGTCAACTACAAGGGCGACAGCCGGGTCTTCACCTCCGAGGAGATCGAGACAGACGACACCCAGCTGACCATCAACGTCGACGACCTGGGCATCCTGGTGGTGGACATCGCCCCCGGCGACATCAACTTCACCCAGGTCAAGCAGGCTCAGTTGGTGGTGCGCTACGAGGATCAGGGCATCGCCCCGATCGAGCGCCAGTTCACCCTGACGCCGGAAAAGAACACCTACCAGATTCGCGAGGTGATCTTCAAACCCCGCGCCCAACCCATCCGTTACAGCGTCAAATACTTCATGACCGACGGGCGCGAGTACGAGGTGTCGGAAAAGCGGCAGGACGCCCCGCAGATCTACATCAACGACCCCTTCTCGGCGATGAAGACCATCGGCCTGCGGGCGGTGGGCGACCTGAATGCCAAGATCCAGTCCATCATGGTGGATCTGGTCTACAAGGACGCCGCCAACAACAACTACACCCAGACCAAGTCCATGGCCCTGTCGAAGGCGACCCCGTTCTTCGACTGGACCTTCCCCGTGATCGACGAGAATGCGGGCGAGGTGAGGTATGCCGGCACCATCCAGTACATGGACGGTACCACCCGGGACATCCCGGAAACCGTCGCGGCGCGGTCCACCATCCAGCTGGGCGACGTGATCGCTGATCGGCTGGAGGTGATGGTCGTCCCCGACCTGATCGATTTCACCGTGGTCAAGCTGGTCAACGTCAGCCTGCGCTACACGGACGCCGCCAACGAGGTGGACGAACGCAAGGACCTGATCTTCAAGGCCGGCGAACAGGCCAAGACCTGGACCGTGGACCTGAAGAACAAGGCCGCCCGGGACTACCAGTGGAGCGCGCGCTTCTTCATGGCCGACGGCACGCGCAGGGAGGTGACCGATCAGCCCGGCCAGGGCGAGACGGTCATCCTCGAGCTTCCCGCCTGATCACGCCCGTCCAAGGAGGACCGCCATGATTCTGCTCGACAGCAAGCAACTGGAATTTGACGGCATCACCGTTTTCCCCGACCATGCGGACCCGATGCAGTACTACTACCTGCCGCTGATGCCCCACCTGACCACCATCAAGGACCCGACCGCGGGCAACGCGGAGGTGCCCCAGTTCTCGCTCATCCGCTTTCGCGGACGGGCGGGCACCGGCGGTTTCCTGAACTTCGACGTCAATATCGGCGCCGGCGGCGACCGGCTGGAGGAACTGCGGCGCCAGATCCAGGACCAGGAGCGGCTCCGCGATCTGCCGCGCCTGGCGCCGGTGACCACGGTCAGCGGCACGGTCCGGCTGCTGATGCTGGGCCATCAGTCGGGGGATGCGGCGGCGGCCGCCACCGGGGAGGAGGCCGACCCCCAGTTCGTCCTCAAGATGGACCACAGCGCGACGCCCTCGCTCTATGGCAACAACCAGGCGGCCTTCTCCATTCGGCTGGACGCGGCCGGGGTCACCGTCATCGAAAAGTCGCTTGAAGGCGAGATCCTGCCCATCGCGGTGGTCTACTCGCTGAACTATCTGGGCCTGCGCCCGGCCTACGCGGTGCGTCTCAACATCGACTGGAACCGGGTGCAGCATCACATGGACGAGACCTATTCGGGCGGGTTCCTGTTCTCGTCGGTGGACATATCGAACTCGGTCGACGAACTGGTGGAAAACCGCGCCATCGTCCTCGAGGCGGACACCTTCGTCACCGAGGACGAGGAGAACAAGAGCATCACCGAGCGGCGCGACGCGGCCCTCAACCAGGTGCGGGCGATGATCACCGAAGCCTTCTTCCAACCGACCCTGCCGCCCATCGAGCCGGGCAAGGAGGAAGAATGGTCCAAGGCCCTGCGGATCGCCGCCGGGGTGGCGGGGGCCATCGCCGGCGGGCCGGGCGCCATGGTGGCGTCCTCCACCTTCTTTTCCTACTCCAAGAACACCTACGAGCGCACCGACCGCAAGGCGCTGAACGTCAACTTCTCCGAGCGGGTCACCGTCCAGCGCGCGATCCACCCCCAGGGGCACCTGGCCGGCATGTTCCGATTGCTGCGCGACACGCCCCTGCCGCGCAGCCGCTTCATCACCGATGTGGACCTGGACGATCCGTGGTTCGAAAAGCGGCGCCTGAATGTTGTCAGCCGCGCCGATTTCGATGTTGACGCCATCGGCTCGATCAACGTGCAGGCCAAATACGGCGCCGAACCGAAAAACCTGCTGCTCGGCAAGACCCAGCCATCCGGCAGCTTCGAGTGGATGAGCGTCCTCGACGAGGGGGCCATGCGCCGCCCGGTGCAACTGCAGTACGAGGTCAATTTCGCCGGCGTCGACACCACCGAGCGGCCGCGACAGGTGGTTTCAGACCCCTTCGAGGTCGAGGTCGAGAACCTCGAGATCGACCCGCGGGAGCTCTATGCCGTCGCGGCCGTGCCGATTGTCGCCATCAATTTCCCCTGGGATGTCTATCCCATGGTCGAGGCGCACGTCCGTTACCGGGATGAGGCCAACGGCCTGGATGAAAGCGAGATCTACCAGCTCACCCGGGACAAGCAGGACGCCACCTGGCGCATTTTCATCCTGGATTCCCGCAAACGCGACTTTGCCTACCGCCTGATCTACCGGGCCGCCGACCATCGGGACCTGGACACCGGCTGGAAGACCACCGACGAGGAGCAGGTCGCCATCCGAGACCCGTTTCCGCGCAAACGCACCCTCGACGTGGTCCCCAACGTCGACTGGAACCAGGTGGACCAGGTCTTTGTCGACCTGCGCTACGAGGACAAGGCCAACGACATCCTCGAGGAAAACTCGTTTGCCTTCAGCCTGGGGAGCACCCCGCAGAAATTCGTGGTGGACGTGGTGGATCCCGAGCTGAAACAGGTGTTCTTCAAGACCACCTTTCTCTTCAAGGACGGCCGCATGGTCGAGGTGCCGGAATCGGTCACCCTGGAGCGGCGCATTATCGTGCGCCCCGACATGAAGGGGCGCCGCATCATCGAGTTGCGCCCGCCGGCCGATTTCGTGGCCCGCCAACTGAAGCGTGCCACGGCCGAAATCCGCTACGAGGATTTCGTGGCGGGTCTGTCCTTCACCGACAGCTTCGTGTTCGAGGATGCCAGCGCACGCGGCTTCTTCGAGTTCGACTATGTGGACGCGACGCGGGACCGGTATGAAGCCCGCGCCACATTCCTGTTCGAAAGCGGTCTAGGGCTGGCCACCGACTGGACGGCCTCGGAAGCCGCCGTGTGGCAGCTCAAGATCCCCTGACCGCAGGACCTTTAAACGCCGGGAGATCAGTCATGCTCAGTTTCGATAAGCCACTGTCCATCGATGGTGTCGCCGTGTTTCGCGACCATGCCGACCCCAACCAGTTCTGGTATCTGCCCGGCCCGGTCAAGTTGGCCCGGCGCCCGGACAGCAACCGGGCGGCCTTCAGTTTCATCAAATACAAGCCTGCCGTGGCCGGCGCGGGGATCAAGGGCGGGGGTTTCGCCATGTTCGAAACCACCCTGAAACTCTCCCAAAGCCAGGAAAACCGGATTCGTGGGACATTGCTGACCGAACCGGGGGTCACCCAGCCGCGGTTGTCCCCGGTGATCTTCGAATCCGGTGCGGTGCAGTGCATCGCGCTCAACCTGCAAGGCGCTGGTGGCACGGCGGCCGTGGAGCCGCCCCCGGGGGCATTCAATGCGGTGCAGGACATCCTGGGGGCATCGACGCCGTCCATGGATGCCGAAAACCGGGCAGCCTTCAGCCTGACCCTCTCTCAGGAGGGGGCCACCATCCTGGAGCAGGCATTTGAAAGCGGTCTGGCCCCCATCGGTGTGCTCTACAGCTTTACCTACAGCGGCATGCGCCCCGCCCTGGAGGTGGAGATCACCGCCGACCTGGAAATGATCTTCAACCATTTCAGCGCCAGCCTGGAGGCCCAGTACCAATGGGTTCGCGCCGGCATCGACGCCGCCTTCGAGAGCCTGAAACAGACCGGGGCGATCAAGATCAAGGTCATCAATTTCACCGGCGAGGAGGACGAGAAGACCCAGGAAGACTGGGCGCTGGCCTTTTTCAAGGACGAACTGCTGTCGAAGTGGTTCGAACCGACCTTCACCCCCGGCCAGCTGGCCACACCCACGGCTCAGGCCGATCCGCTGGCCGAGGTCGCCAAATTCACCCGTGAAACCCTGCGCGGTGAAAAACCGGCGGGCTCGGGCAGCGGCACCAGTGGCACCAGTGGCACCAGTGGCACCAGTGGCACCAGCGGCACCAGCGGCACCAGTGGCACCAGCGGCACCGGCGGCACCGGCGGCACCGGCGGCACCGGCGGCACCAGCGGCACCAGCGGTGGAAGTGGCGGCGCGGGCGGGGGGAGCAGTGGTGGCCAGGCCGTGCGGCAGCCGGCGACCTTGACGGCGACCAGCACGGCGCCACTGCCGGCGGGGCGCAGCGTCAGCCATGCCCCGGCCGCAACCGGCACCCGCGAAACTGTCACGGTGACCGGCGCCGGCGCGGTGGTCAAGGCGGGCGAGGCCGTTCAGTCATTGGATGCCCAGGGCCGGTTCACCGTCGATGTCCCGCCCGAGGGCTCGGTTAACATCGAGGTCGATTGGCCGGCCGCCACCCGGGAGGAGACCTTCCACCTTTTCTTCGACTTCGATAAACCGGATCAAGCGGGCTGGAGTACCCACCCGCCCAGCGCCCAATACCGGGCCTATGTGGAGAACACCACCACCGACTCCCGCTACCGCCGTGCCAGCGGCATCGCCCAGGGCGACGGCGCCACCTGGACGGGTGCCGAAGAGGGTAGAGACCGGCTGAACCGCTGGCTCTCCACCCTTGCCAGCCCCCGGACGGTGGAGGTGGATGCCCACGCCAGCTTCGAAACCCAGGCCCAGCCCGGCAGCGGCAGCACCCCGTTGACCGGCGACCAGCAGCGCGATTACAACATGCGCCTGTCCATGCGCCGCCGTGACGTGGCAGTGTCGCTGATCGCCCGGGCAGGGGAGGTCTCGCTGTCGACGCCGGCGCGTTCCCACGGCGACCGGGAGGCGCGCGGCACGCCGGGCAACCCGGCGACCGGCGACCCCAACGACCGGGTGGTCAAGATCAAGGGAAGGGTCACCGGCGGTCAGACGTCGTCCTATCGGGGCACCCTGTCCCGTCCGAGGTCCGTGCCCCAACCGCAGCCGCAACCCCAGCCGCAACCCCAGCCGCAACCGCAGCCGCAACCGCAGCCGCAACCGCAGCCCAAGCCGCAGCAGCCGGCGCCCAGCACCATGCCGGGGGTGGTCAGCCTGCAGCTGAAATTCGTCCGGCAAGAGGAACGCAAGAAAATGACATTTTACTACAATCGGGCCGAGGCCACCCGCCGCACCTATGCCCCGCAGGGGTTCTTCGGCCTGCTGCTCGGCGAACTGGCCGACAAGGAGAGCTATTTCACCGCGGTCGATCTGGACGATCCCTTCTTCCGCGAGTTCAAGGTGATGGCCGAAGCGCCCATCGACTTCGAGCGCATCGGGCTTTCCTCGGCCCAGGTCGCGCTGGACTACGGCGATCCGGCCAATCCCCAGGAACACAAGCACGGCGACTTCGTCTTCCGCAGCGACGACAAGGGACCGAAGGAGTTCGCCGTGTTCCTCAACGCCAGCCACGACGTGGACTATCAACAACAGCAGCAGTTTCATTTCAGCCCCGATTCCGGTTGGGACGCGGACCGTTTCAGCCTCGAACTGCCGGCGGTGCGCACCGCCGACCGGACCCTGTTCGTCAACCCCCACGAGGTGCTCGATTTTCTGGAGATCTCGGTCACCCCCGGCGATATCGATGCCGGCATCGTGGCCTCCACCGATGTCACCTTGCAGGCCGTGGGTCCCGGCGGGTTCAACATGAAGAAATCCTTTGTGGTCCTGCCGGACGCGCCCGCTCAGGTCTGGAAGCTGCGGGCGCCCAAAACGGTGGCGCCGGAAACCCGGACCTTAACCGCCGCCTTCAGGCATCACCTCAAGGACGGCACCCAGCGCGACGTGCCGTCGGTGGAGCTGACCGCCGCCGCGTTGGTGGTCAATGACCCCTTCGACAACGCCCTGAATATCGAATTCGTTCCGCTCTTCGATGCCGCGGCGGTCCGCCAGGTCTTTATCGACGTGGAGTACCAGGACCCGGCGAACAATTACAACCGCACCGAACGCATCGAAATCGGAGGCGACCGGACCGAGAACGTGAAGCTGCGGCTGGCCCTGCTGGACCCCGGGCAGCGGCAGTTTCGCTTCCGCTTCACCGTGGTGGGCACCAATGGTGAATTCCGGCGCCTGGCTTGGCAGACCTCCGATGAGGAGGTGGTCCCGATTCAGCTATGACCCTGGCGGCCCGCATCGCCCCGGAGGCGACCCGGCTGGACCGGGCGTTTGCCCGGCTGCGGCCGCTGGCGCCCGATACCGTGCGGCGCGCGGCCCGGGGACTTGGCGCGGCGATGAAGGGGCTGCGCCGATCCTGTTGGCCGGAAATCGCCTGGCGGGCCAGCGGTCTCACCAACACCGGCTATCCGGTGGAATTGTCGTGGTCCTCGCGGGATGCCGCCCTGCGCTGGACGGCCGAGGTCGCCGGCCCGGAAATGCCCGAAGCCGCGCGGCTGAATGCGGCCGTCGGCGTTCTGGCTGGTATGGGTGTCGAGATCAACCTGCCCGACTGGCTGGCACCGCATTCGGGGCGGCGGCTGCGTTTCGGGGCTTGGATCGGCGGCCGCCATGACGCTGCGCACGACCGCTACAAGCTCTACATCGATATGGCCGGCGCCGATCTGCCCGCCGACCTGGTGCAGTCGTTGAACCACTGGGCCGTTCCGGCGCGCACCCTCTGGCGCATGGCCGGCCTGGATGCGGCCGGCGGCGGAATGGAGCTTTACGGGCGGTTGCATCGACCGGAGATCTGGGAGGTGGAACGGTTGCTGAGCCGCTGCGGGGGCGACGCGTCGGCTGTGATCGATCTCGCCGCCGTCCTGTCGGGGGTCTCGGGCAGCGAGTATCTGCTGCCGGGTACGGCCGGACTCAGCCTGGCGACCATGATCGACGGCCGGCATGTCGTCAGCTTTTTCGTCCAGTCGGGGCCCCTGATCGGCGGGGATGCCACGATTGCCCGCAAGATCCGGAGGCTGGCCCAGCGGCATGGTTGGGACACGGCGCTCTATGAGGCGCTGCTGGGCGATGAGGCGCCGGGCCGGCCGGGGCGGCATGGCATCATCGGCTTCGGCGCCGCCGCGGAGGGCGTGCCATGGATGCAGGTCGGCCTTCGGCCGTGACCCCGTATCCCGGCCTATTTGTCAGCCACGTCACCGGCCCCGGATGGGGCGCCGACGACTACAACGGTTTTGCCACCGCCCAGGTGTTGCGCGCGCTGGGGCCACCGGCGCATGCGGTGCTGGGCGCCGCCTGCCATGAGGCCGCGCTAAAGGGTCTGCTGGCCTGCCGCAACCCGGCCACCGGGGGCTTCCGCTTCTGGCCCATGGGTCGCCGGCCGACCTGGGTGCCCGACCTGCCCGACGACGCGGACGACACGGCCCTGATGGGGCTGGCGCTTTATGCGGCCGACCGGATGTCGCTATCGGACCTGCGCCGCACGGCCTGCCGTACGGTCGTCTGCCATCGCCTTGCGGCGACGGCCCAGCCGGGGCCGCCTTGGCCGCGGGTGGGCGCCTTCAAGACCTGGATGCGGCCCGGCCTTGCGCCCGCCATGGCCGACTGCACGGTCAACGTCAATGTGGTGGCCCTGCTGGCCACGGCAGGTTTGCGTGCTGTCCCGGGGTATGCCCAGGCCTGCGCCATGATCGCTGATGCCGTCGCCTGGGCCGGTGCGAGCCCAGCCCGGGCCGTCAGCCTGTCCCCATTTTACCCCGAACCGGGCGAGCTGGTCCTGGCGCTGGAATCCGCGGTGGCGGCGGGCGCCCGGGAACTCGACGCCACCCTGACGGAGGTGGAAAATTCCCCGATGTGGCAGAACCTCCGGCGGCGGTCGTGCCGTGAGGACCCGGTGATCTGCGGCAGCGCCTATGGGCTCCTGCGCTGGAATTGCCGGCATGTCGGCTGGGCCAGAGGCGTCGCCGGCATCTGAGCCGCCACGCCGTCTTTGGATTGGGCAAGGGGCGCCTGTCAGAAGCAAGGGGTCGGAGTTCAGCGACCAATCGAAAATTGAAATTTTGCGAAACCGCCATTGAAAAATTGGTACTTCCTGACCGGGAGGCAGCAGGCTGGCACCAAATCCTAAACGGCTGCTTGTCGCCGCTGCACGAGCAGCGGGTTAGAGGTCTGTTTAACGGTCAAACCGTTTAAAATTTAACGCACTGATTTTGCTTTAAAAGATTGCTTCCGCACTCCAGATCAGAAACCTGAGGTCAATCCTGATAGGATATCCTTTCCCTTTTTAAACCCATCCCTCCGGACGACACTTTATTTTAATCCCTGGTCTGTTTTGTGCTT
>JAJDNY010000110.1 GCA_022340425.1 Desulfobacteraceae bacterium
GGTTTCAAGGACACCAAGGAGACCATCGAGCGCCAAGCAGAGATCCGGGGATGGCTGGACAGTGTCGATGAGCCCAGCGAGAGCGGCAAACAGTGGCGCAAGGTGATGAAGATCGCCGTTCCGGTGTGGTATTTCTTCGCCATCGGGCCGGCCTGTATTTTAGGCAACAACGCCTTTGCCTTCGCCGGCTTCTCACCGCTGTGGTCCTGGCAAATCGCCTGGTGGATCGTCGGCATCGTCATGATGTGGGCGCTGTGCTTCAAGGCCGAGATGTCCACCACCAACGAGACCCAGATTGAGCGGGCCAACAAGGAAACCATGATCGTGGTCAGGGAAACCTGATGATCGCGACGCTGAAAGGAGATCGGATATGAAGCTGGAAGATAAGTGGATGATCGCTCTGGTGGTTTTCGCCATTCTCTTTACGGCATCCTTCGGCTGGGGTGTCTGGGGGTAGGCCGAATTCCGCCCATCACATCAACCGGGCCCCCGCCGCGCTCTGCGGGGGGGGCCCCGACCTGAGCCTGTTGCGGGCCAAACCGGTATTCCTCTCTCTGGGGGCGGCTTGGCCCGTTTTGTCCCGGGGCACCCCGGCGGCGGTTCCTTCAGGGCGCCGGCCGTGCAATTGGCACGCCCCCCGGCGGCCGGACCGGCCGCCCGCCCGGGGCCGCCGCAACCCCTCAACCCATCCGGTACTGCAGCCATGGCCGCCAAAGTCCTGATCGTCGAGGATGACAGCAGCATCCTGGTTCCCCTCACGTTTTTGCTGGAGCAAAACGGCTATGAGGTCAGCACCGCCGCCGACGGGGAGGAGGCCCTGGCGGCGGTGGCGCGTTCTGCCCCCGATCTGGTCCTGCTGGATATCATGATGCCCCGCCTGGACGGCTATGCGGTCTGCCAGGCGATCCGCGAAAATCCCGAATGGGGCGGGATCAAGATCGTACTGCTCTCCGCCAAGGCCGGCGAAATGGACGTCGCCAAAGGCATGGCCCTCGGGGCGGACGCCTTTATCTCCAAACCCTTCGCCAATGCCGAGATCACGGCCACCGTGCAGCGGCTGCTGACGGGGCCGGCATGAGAATCCGCAACCGCTTCTGGTGGTTCGTGTTGCTGGGGGTGCTCACCATCATTTTCATCATGGGGGTGCTGGCTTGGTTCTTCTGGCTCCAGCTGGCCCCGGCGGAGCGCTCGCTGCTGCTGAACATCCTGGGCCACAATTTCATCTATGTCTTCACCGTCGGGGTCCTGCTCCTGGCGGGGCTGGGATTCGCGGCGGACGGCGTTTTCCACGTCTATATCCTGCCCCTCAGCAAACTGGTGGAGGAGGTCACCCTGATCGCCACCGTCAACCCCTCGCACCGCATCGCCATGCAGGGCAGCCGCGAGGTCGATCGTCTGGTGGCCATCATCAACGAGAGCGCCGACCGGGTGGAGGCGCTTCAGGGCCGGGTCGAGGAGCGCATCCGGCTGGCCAGGGCCGAGGCCGAAACTGAGAAGAACATCCTGGCGGCCTTCATGGCCGACCTGCCCGAAGGGGTGTTGATCTGCAATACCGACGGCCGGATATTGTTTTTCAACAACCGCGCCCGGGAGTACCTCTCCCACAACCGCCTCTCCGGCGCTTCGACCCCCAGCGGCGCGGATCCCTTCATGGGGCTGGGCCGGTCGATTTTTACGGTGATCGACAAAAACCTGATCGTGCACGCCCTGGATGAAATCGCCGAGAAGCTCAACAGCGGCGAAACCAGTGCGGCGGCCTATTTCGTGGCGGTGGGCGAGGGCGACCGCCTGCTGCAGGTGGAAGCCGTGCCGGTGCTGAACAACCGCCGCGATTTCAACGGCTTCATTCTGATCTGCAAGGACATCACCGCTCAGCTGGAGGTCGACAGCCGGGTCAACGCCCTGTTCAAGTCCCTGGTTCAAAAGGTGCGCGGCAGCCTCGGCGGCATCCGCTCGGCCGTCGAGGCCATGATCGCCTACCCCCAGATGGCGGCCAAACACAGCGAGCGCTTCAAGGCCATCATCCACGAGGAGGCCCTGCGGATCGGGGAACTGCTGGCGGAATCCCAGGAAGCCTACTCCCGCCAGGTGTTGACCCGCTGGCCGCTGGTGCACATGCCGGCCTGCGACCTGATGGAGGCCGTCGGCCGCAAGGCCGAAACCAAGCTCGGGCTGAAGCTGGTCATCTATGGCTGCGAGGAGGACATCTGGCTGCGGGTGGACAGCTATTCCATCGTGCTGGCGGTCCTGTTTCTGCTGGAGCGGCTGAAGACCCATTTGGGGCTGCGCGATTTCAACTGCTGTATCGAGCGCCGCGGGCATTTCGTGTGTTTGGATTTGCGTTGGATCGGAAAACCGGTTAAACTGGAAACCCTCCGGCAGTGGGAGGATGAGGAACTCAGCGTCGCGGGGGAGGCGATCCCGCTGAGCCTGCGGGAGGTGGTGGGCCACCACGACGCCGAAATCTGGTCCAATGCCAGCCGGCGGCTCAAAAACACGGCCTATCTGCGCCTGTTTTTTCCCAGCTGCACGTCGGAGGCGGCCTGCAACCTTCGCAGCATCACGATTCTGCCCGAGAGCCGGCCCGAATTTTACGATTTCGACCTTTTCAACCAGCCGGGCCAGAGCCCCGACCTGGATGACCGCCCGCTGACGGAGCTGACCTATACGGTCTTCGACACCGAAACCACCGGGCTCGACCCCCGCGGCGGCGACCGCATCATTTCCATCGGGGCGGTGCGGATCGTCAACCTGCGCCTGCGCCAGGAGGATTTTTTTGACCAGTTGGTTGACCCCCAGCGGCCGCTGCCCCCGGAATCGGTCGAAATCCACGGTATTCAGCCGGAAATGCTGGAAGGCCAGCCGCCCATCGCCACCGTCCTGCCCCTCTTTCAGCGCTACACCGAAGAGACGATCCTGGTGGCCCACAACGCGGCCTTCGACATGCTGATGCTGCAGCTGGCCGAGGCCGAGACCGGCATCCGGTTCATCAACCCGGTCCTGGACACCCTGCTGATCTCCTCCGTGGTGCACCCCTCCCAGGGCCGCCACGACATGGAATCCATCTCCCAGCGACTGGGAATCAGCGTCGTCGGGCGGCACACCGCCCTGGGGGACGCCATCGCCACCGCCGAGATCTTTTTGAAACTGATACCGCTGCTGGCCAAGCAGGGGATTTACACCCTGCGGGACGCCCGCGAGGCCTCCCAGAAGAGCTATTACGCCCGCATCCGCTACTGAAGTACTATGGCGTGGTTTCTGACCTGCGCCCCTCAAAAAATAGGTGAGCCATGGAGTCCAACGCCCTCGACATCCTCAACCAGACCCAGCCCTTTGCCGCCCTGACGGTTCAGGACCGCCGCGACCTGGCGCCGGAGATGATCCGCAAACGCTTCCCGAAAGGGGAAATTATCGCGGTCCAGGGCAAGACCGCGGTGGAACACGTGTACGTGATTGTCAGCGGCACCCTGGAGCTGTTCTTCGAGGAAAACGGCCAGCGCACCGTCAGCGGGGAGCTTCATGCCGGTGATATCTTCGGCGGGATCTCCCTGCTGATGAACGCCGGCCTGGCGGTGCGCACCGTACAGGCCAAAACCGACACGCTGGCCTTTGTTATGTGGAAAAAGGATTTCCTCTCGCTGTGCACCCGGCAGCCCAATGTGGCCAAATACTTCGTGGATGAATACAGCCGCCGCATGCTGGACGAATCCTACGCGGAGCTGATGGCCGCCACCCAGGCCGCCAAGTTTCTGAGCCAGATCGACCCCTTTTCCTTTCTCCCCGAGAACGAGATCGAAAAGACCGCCGCCAAGCTCGATATCGTGCGCCAGCCCAAGAACAAGGTGCTCTTCATCCAGGGAAAGTCGCGGGTGGACGCCCTCTACATCGTCCAGAAGGGGGCGGCCGAGCGCTACTTCGAGGAGAAGAACAAAAAAATGCTGAGCGGGCTGATGGGGGAGGGGGACATCTTCGGCGGCATCTCTATGCTGCTCAACGACGGCTTCTCGGTGCGCACCTTGAAGACCATCGAGCCCACCACCTTCTACACCCTGCCCAAAGGGGATTTCCTGGATCTCTGCAGCCGCTTCGAGGCCTTTTCGGAGTATTTCACCGACACCTTCGGCAAACGCATGCTGGACCGCTCCTACGCCAAAGTGATTTCCAGCTCCCTCCAGCCGCGGGAGGAGGGCGCCCGCTTCTTCAACCAGCCGGTGGCGAGCATCTACAATCCGCGCCTGATCAGCTGCCCCGCGGAGACCAGCATCCGGCAGGCGGCCGTGGAGATGAATGCCCA
>JAJDNY010000111.1 GCA_022340425.1 Desulfobacteraceae bacterium
ACTCTCGTGCTTTCCCACCCGGACAGCGACCACCTCAACGGTCTGCTTTACATTGCGCGGCATTTCACCATCAAACGGGTCTGGAGCAACCACGAGGCGGTGGAAACCAACGCCTACCGCATTTTTCAAGAGATCCAGGCCCGCCGCGCCATTCCGCATCCGGACTTCCGGACGCTGCCCCGGAGCTTTCAAATCGGCGGGGTGACGGTTGAGGTGCTCTACCCGCCGGCGGATTTTGGCGAAAAAAGGGCCCATGACGGCTGGCGCAACACCAACAACAATTCGCTGGTGTTGCGGCTGCGGATGGGGGCCCACACCTTTCTCTTTCCCGGCGACATCATGTCCACAGCCGAGGCTGAGCTGGTGCGCTCCGGTCGTCCGATGTCCGGCGAGACCGTCCTCGTGGCCCCGCACCACGGCAGCCGGACATCCAGTACGCCGGCCTTTCTCAACTGGTCGCGACCCAGTATTGTCGTCGTTTCCTCCCGCGGCGGCGGCCGTGGGCGGCAGCCGCACCCAAGCGTGCTGGCGCGCTACCGGGAGCTGAATGCCGCAGTCTACACGACCTTCAGCCATGGGGCGGTCGCCTTTGCGACCGACGGCCGGCGGCTGCGAATAGACCCTTTCCTCAAGACCATAAGCCTCCCCAACACAGAACGAAACCCATGGTGACGACGTATCCGAAATCGGAGTTATGCGGCGCCGGCACTTTGCGCTTGCGGTTTGACGCGAACTTGCCTATCTTGAACTGGCATGGTCGGCGACCCCTGCGTTGACTCCCGTCGGGGATGACCCTGGAAGACATTGCCGTCATCACCGCTTGTCCGCTGCCCCGCAGCCGGCCGGTATTTTCGCCTTGCTCAGGGCCGTCTGCGCCTGAACCCAATGGCCCCGCAATTCTCGCCGCCAGGCTTGCCTAACGGCGATATGGTGGCGATTCCCCCTTTGCCGCCGCAAATCCGGTCCCTCTCTCCGGAAAAAGGAGGTGCAGTCATGAAATTGAGCACGACCGCCTTTGAGCCCGGCGGGATGATTCCCGCCCGCTACACCTGCGATGGCGACGATATCTCCCCCGAACTAAGTTGGCAGGACCTGCCGGGTGGCACGACCAGCCTGGCGATCATCTGTGATGACCCCGACGCCCCGGCGGGCACCTGGGTGCACTGGGTCTATTACGATATCCCGTTCCAGGTGAACCGCTTGCCGGCAGGGGTTTCCCACCAGGAGCGGCCCGCCAGCGGCGGGGTGCAGGGCGTCAACGATTTCGGCAAACTGGGATATGGCGGCCCCTGTCCCCCCGGAGGAACCCACCGCTACTTTTTCAATCTCTACGCCCTGGACAGTGTTCTGGGGCTGGCGCCGGGGGTCACCAAAAAGCAGCTGCTGAAGGCCATGGCCGGCCATGTGCTGGAACATGCCGAGTTGATGGGGCGCTACAAACGCTGACAGGCCATGGGCATCGCCGCGTAAGGCATAGGGGAAACCCCCATATAAATGAGGATTTCCCCTATAGACAAGTTTTGCGCTCTGTGTAAGAAGAATAAGCAGTCCATTGTCTTCATTTGAGAAATCAAGCCCGACGCATATAACCGGCGCCCAGTCAGGGTTTCGGCACCAGCCTGCAAGATTTGCTTTTCACCAGTTGACTCAATCCATGACCGGGCCTGCCCGGCAGCCTGCCCAAAGCCGTCTGCGACGTGAATCGCTTGGGTATTCCCCGCCTTTTGGGCGGCGCCGGGCGCCGAGGGCGCGATGGCTCTCTGCGGCACGATGCCGTGTGCCGGCAAGCCTCGGGTTTGCGGGCGGCGAAGTCCCCGCCGCAACCGGCCCCTTGAAGGCGCCGGTAAGGAAAGGAGGTGATGGCAGCTCGCGCAAATGGCCGTACCGGCGGACCCCATAACATCCCGCCGGGTGAACACACCCCATCACAGAAGGAGGAGGATGAGATGAAGAAATGCTTCGTTACCACGCTTGTGCTGTTGGTCTGTGCGGGGCTTCCCGCTCTGGCTCTGGCCGAAAGTGCCACCCAGGAGGAGTGCATCGCCAAATCCAAGGAAGCTGCCCAGATGCTCCAGGAAAAGGGTCTGGACGCTGCGGTTGCGGCCATCAACGATAAAGAGGGCCCGTTTGTCTGGAAAGACACCTACGTCTTTCTGATGAATATGGACGGAAAGATGTTGGCGCATCCCATGAGCCCGGCCCTGCTGGAGAAGGACAGCCTGCTCGAGGTCAAGGATGCCAACGATAAGGCCTTGTTTGTGGAGTTCGTCAACGTGGCCGCCCAAGGCGAGGGCTGGGTCGACTATGTGTGGCCGAAACCGGGGGAGGAAGCCCCGTCGCCCAAGAGCACCTACATCTATCAGGTGCCGGGCACCCAGTATTTCGTCGGGGCTGGCATCTACAAGTAACCGCCTGGAGGCCTCAGGCGGGATGCCGATCTGATTTGCAACACCTCAACCCCCGGCCGGCAGCGGGCGTCGAAACCGGATGCCGCCGGGGGTTCACGTGCCGGTTGACTGCGTCACGCGCGCGGTTTTCCGGTTTTTTTTTTGCAGGCTCGAGATGCTGATCTCCGGGGGCGCCGTCGCGCTGCACCGGCCGACACCCAGCGGTGGGCGGTTAAAGGCTCCGGCGGGTGCTGCCGATATCCCTCGGAGTATGCGAAAGAAATTTCTGATCATAGCCGTGGTGGTGGCGGTCGCCCTGGTATCCAATTACCTGGGCTTCGCCCGCGGGTTTGCAAAAGGCACGCGTCACACCAACATCTGGTGGGTGGAGCAGAAGAGCGTCTACTACGACACCCACGAGATCATTCAGAAGCGCCAGCTCAAGAAACACGACTGCCTTTAGGCCGGCGGCACTTCTCCACCCGCCGGGGGGAAATGTTTGCGGCTCGCATCCGGCCCCACCTGACGGGATCCTGGCGGTTGTGGCCCGCCGTCACCGGCGCCGCGGTTTTCCCATTTACCTTTCCCGAACAATCCGCTATAAAATTCGGACTTCCGGCTGCGGGACGCCCGACCGACGGTCGGGCTCTGCACCTTCTTCCTCTCCCGGTGAACGGTTTCAAGATGCGATCAGCGAAACGCCTCACCCTTCTGACCGGTTTGGTGGCACTGATGCTGCTATCGGGTTTCGGGCTTGGGGCCTCGGCCGAGGACCAGCCTGCGGCAGCTCCGGATGAACAGCAGCGGCAGCGTGAACAAATTGCCCAGGAAAGCCTGCGGCGTCTGCAGTCCGCCGTCAAGAAGGACGGGTTCTACAGCGCCCGGGTGGCCCTCAACATCTGGCGCAGCACGGCCCTGGATGCCGGCAATTTTGACCCGGCGCAATTCGAAGCCTTCAAAACCGAGATTTACGAAACCTCCATGCGCGAGAACCTCAAGTGGTTCAACCTCTTTGTGGAACAGAAAAATTTCGACGACGCCCGGGTCTGCCTTGAAGTCTGGCGAATGCACGCCCGGGAGATCGACGCCTTCGATCCCCAGGAGTACGATGCGCTGAAAGAGCGGCTGAAATAATCGCACGCCAAAACGCGGTTCCCCTCCGATGATGCCCGGGTCCCGGCGGGTTGCGCAAGACGTCCAGATCAAAAGCATTTTCCCTTGCAAACCTGCGGGTTAGCAATTGCAAAAGTCGACCCGATGTGCTACTGATCCATCTTTGTAAAGATAACCTTGCTGACCATAAGGGAGAAGAAGGCTAATGACAGAGATATGCTTCAGTTCCTGGGGGGGGGAGGTCGTTGACAATCGTGGCAAAGCGCTCCAGAACTATGCACCGCTTGAAAAGGTGGCGCTTCCCGAGCACTTCAAGCAGGACGAACAGATCAAGGCCCTGATGGGGTGGTACGGCATCGTCCTGCGCTCGGAGACGGTCAATGTGGTGGATCTAAGCCGATCCTACATGGACGCGGTTCGCAGAAACTCCTGCGGCAAATGCACCCCCTGCCGGCTGGGTACCCGGCTGATGGCCGATATCCTGGCCCGCATTTGCGGCGGGGGCGGCCAGCCGGAGGATCTCGATACACTGGAGAGTCTGGCGCAGCTGATCAGCGAGACTTCCAAATGCCACATCGGTCAGTCAGGTCCCCGCCCGATTCTGCACGCGCTGACCTATTTTCGGGATGCCTTCCAGGCGGCCATTACCGAATCCCAGACCATCCCGAAGGGAACCTATCACTCCCGGGTAACCGCCCCCTGCATGGACGCCTGCCCGATCCATCTGGATATTCCCACCTATGTGGAGTGCATCAAGGAGGGCAAGTTTCAGGAATCCCTGGATGTCATTCGCGAGCGCCTGCCGATTCCAGGTGTCGTCGGCCGGGTATGTGTGCGACCGTGCGAATCCCACTGTCGGCGGGCGCTGTTGGACGAGCCGGTTTCGATCAAATATCTCAAGCGTTTCGTGGCCGACCAGGAACTGGACAAACACCAAAGCCCCTCCTTTCAAGTGCAGCCATCCCCCAAGACCGGCAAGGTGGCGATTGTGGGTGCCGGGCCGGCGGGGGTCACCTGTGCCTATCATCTGGCGCGCAAAGGCCATCAGGTGACGATCTATGAGCAGCTCGGAGAGCCGGGCGGCATGGCCGCCGTGGGCATTCCGGATTATCGCCTGCCGCGTCAGATCCTGCGCCACGAGGTCTCCGAGGTCCAAAAGCTGGGCGTTACCATTCACTACAATACGCCCGTGGGGCAGGGTATCACCCTCTCGCAGCTCGAGGCTGAAAACGATGCGGTCTTTGTTGGTGTCGGCGCCCAGGGCAGCTCCAACATGCGGGTGGAAGGGGAGGACAAGGGCTACAAGGGGTTCATTCCCGGCGTAGAATACCTGCGGGCGATCAACGACGGCAAGGACCCCTACCCCGAGGGCCAGCGGGTTGTGGTGGTCGGCGGCGGCAATGTGGCCATCGACTGTGTGCGCTGCTCCTTTCGCATCCAAAAAAAGGATGTCAATCTGGTCTACCGCCGCACGCGCAAGGAGATGCCGGCCGAAGATGTCGAAATTCATGATGCCGAGGAGGAGGGGGTCAACTTCCATTTCCTGACCACCCCGGTGCGCGTGATCGCCGAAAAAGGAAAGGTCGTCGGGTTGGAATGCATCCGCATGAAACTCGGCGAACCCGATGCCAGCGGTCGGCGCCGTCCGGTGCCCATGGAAGGGTCCGAGTTCGTGATGCCCTGCGACATCGCCGTGCCCGCCATCGGCCAGCAGGTCAACCTGGCCCTGCTCGAGGGGCTCTCCGACATCGAGGTGACCAGATGGCACACCATCGTGGTCAACGATGTCACCAAACAGACCAACCGCCCGAAAATCTTCTCCGCCGGGGATTGTGAAACCGGTCCCAACGCGCTGATCACCGGCTGTGCCGGTGCCCGCAAGGCGGCCATCAGCATCGACCGCTTCATCAACGGTCTGCCACTGGAACCGGAAGAGGAGGACTGCTTCGACCAACTCTTCAAAAAGGTCAAGGTCTACGACGGCCAGGAAAACACGGGCCTGATCGGCGGGCGCTCGCGCTACCATTTAAGAATGCTGCCGCCGGAAAGCCGCAAATTCACCTTCGACGAGGTCGAGGAGGGCTATAGCGTTCCGGAGGCCATGGCCGAGGCCGATCGCTGTCTGCGGTGCTACAGCGTCGTGACGGTCGCCGTCTGACTGGCCGCGGCATCCCGGGAGTTAGTCGAGGGGCCCCAAAAAAGAAGGCTTTCACCAAAGGCAATCGGCCGCCATCACCCGCATATGCGGGTG
The DNA here is from genome assembly GCA_022340425.1 of Desulfobacteraceae bacterium. Taxonomy (NCBI): domain Bacteria; kingdom Pseudomonadati; phylum Thermodesulfobacteriota; class Desulfobacteria; order Desulfobacterales; family Desulfobacteraceae; species Desulfobacteraceae bacterium. The sequence continues at coordinate 5,752 of JAJDNY010000111.1, forward strand.
ATGGCGGCCGATTTGTATTTCGGGGACCGGCGGGGGCCGGTTTAGGCTGAGGGGGCTCAGGACTCGGGCGGTTTGGCGGCGGCGGTTTTGATCAACTCCCGCAGATTCATGTCGAGTTTGACACCGAAGCCGTTGCGATCTTTCCAGGCGATGCGGCCGGTGATGCGAATCGGGTCCTCGAAGCTGAACAGGGAAAAAACGATCGTCACCTCCTCACCGGGCGCGACGCTCTGCGGGGATTCGATGAACATGCCGTCGGCGCTGACGTTTTTGATGACGCCCGCATACTCTTGATCTTGGATGAAAAAGCGCGACGGGTTGGTGCTGTTTTGGCGGGGAAAGCGCCGCTGGTCCCGCTGCTGCCAATCCAGCAGCTTCAGCAGATCCCGGCATTGCTCGTCGGTCATGGCGTTGATCCGTTGGATCAGCCGCTCTCTGGTCTGGGACGCCTTCACGGGTGGGCCACTCCTTTGCAGGGATCTGCCGGTTCACCCTTTAGCTGCGGCCTCAAACGGGTTTTCTTTGCCGTCCGGGGGGTGCCAAAAAGACCCGGGTGCAGGCGAGGCGGCCCGCACCTCGGTTCGCAATGCCGTGCACCCGTTGCTGGAATCCCCGAGCCGGACGGGCGGCGCGGCGCGCCCTGGTCTGCCCTGTTGGCGCGGCCGCAGCGGTGACCTTAGTCGTTGGGGTGACACGCCACGCAGCTGGTGGGGCCGGTGGGCGCCAATTGGTCTGTGAGGGGCTTGCGGGACATCTCCAGCGCCAGGTTGGCCTCCTTGATCTGCTTGTGGCAGCCGATGCACGAGGCGTGGTAGGCACGTTTGAAGTAGAGGATCGCCATCTCTTCATCTATCCCGGCATTGTCGGGCTTCATGGGGGTGGTGATCAGGTCGTGGCAGCCGGAGGTGGTGCAGTTGAGGACGGGGCCGTCGCCTTCCCAGGTGTGGTGGCAGGTTTTGCAGTTGTAATCGAAGTGCAGCGGGTGGTTGAATTCGACCGCGGCACGCTTCTGATCGGCGCCGCTGGGCGGCGCCAGGGTGATGATGCCCATGGGGATGCATACCTCACTGACACTTTCCTGGCTTTGGTCGGCGCCGACCCATGTGCTGCCGGCCACGATGACTATCAGACACAAAATCAGAAGGCCAACTCTGTACATTCTCGTCCCCCTTGAAGAAGTTAGGCTCAAATATCGGCAGAAAGACT
>JAJDNY010000112.1 GCA_022340425.1 Desulfobacteraceae bacterium
GGCACCTGGGGATCACCGGCTCCCCGGGCGTCAGGGGCTGGGGCCACCGCCGGCGTAAGGTAAACGGCCTGCACGAGACCGAAGGCCTGGTTGACGCGATCTTTCAGCCGCGCGACCAGCTCCGTGTCAAAATCGTAGACCGTGAGAATGCTGTCCGCCGCCTGGCGCCGCTTGGTCTCGGTGGCGATCTTGTCCTCGATGAAAAAATCCTTGGGGGCCTTGACGTCTCCCTGAGCCACGTCCCCGACCGCATAGCTGCGCCGGGTGACCACCAGGTTCGGGTAGAGCATCAGGATGAAGAGGGCCGTCACGACCACCAGGATGCCCCACCTGACCGCGGTGTTGGATTTGAAAAAGGAGATGAAGTCTTCTTTTTTTTTGCTGTATTTCATAGGAACTTACGCTTCGGACCGGACGCTGCCAAGCTCCTCGTAGGCCCGGATGATATCCTGCACCAAGCGGTGCCGGACCACGTCTTCCTTGGAGAAGAACGCAAACGCGATACCGTCGATATCGCGGAGAATTTTTTTGGCCTCCACCAGACCGGAGGCCCGGTTGGCAGGCAAATCGATCTGGGTGATATCCCCGGTGATCACCGCCTTGGAGTTGAAGCCGATGCGGGTCAGGAACATCTTCATCTGCTCCGAAGTAGTGTTCTGGGCCTCGTCCAGAATGATGAAGGAATCGTTCAAGGTCCGGCCGCGCATGAACGCCAAGGGGGCCACCTCAATGACCCCTTGCTGCATGAGGGCGCCCACCTTTTCAAAGCGCATCATATCGTGCAGCGCATCGTAGAGGGGCCGCAGATACGGGTCGACCTTCTCGGCCAAATCCCCGGGCAGAAAACCCAAGGCCTCGCCGGCTTCCACCGCCGGACGGGTCAGAATGATTCGGTTGACCTGGTTCTTGGTCAGGGCCGAGACCGCCATGGCCATGGCCAGGTAGGTTTTTCCGGTCCCGGCCGGCCCGATCCCGAAAACGATGTCGTAAGCGCGGATGGCGTCGATATATTTTTTCTGGGACAGGCTTTTGGGGGTGATGGCTCTTTTTTTGGCGGTGATGTAGACCGTGTCGAGGAAGATGTCCTTGAGCCGGGCGCGATCGTTGCCGCTGAGAGCCCGCACCGCGTAGTCCACATCGTTGGGGTAGACCGGGTAGCCCTCCTCCAGCAGACCGTAGAGCTGGCTGAGGATGTTGCGGGCGAGGTCGGTCTCGATGGGGTCACCCTCGATCAGCACCTCGCTTCCCCGGGCGGAAATCCGAACCCCAACGGCGTCGGCTATTCGCAGTAAATTGTGGTTGTGTTCGCCAAAGAGCCGCCGGGCCAGTTCATTATCGTCCAAGATCAGCTTGGCCTGGGTGGGCTGCGCGTCTTTTTGCATAGATGGCTTGGTTCTCCCGACCGCGGGTCCGGCGGCCAATGCCCCGCGAGGTGCTGATTCATAACACAGCTTTTTTGGCGATTGCAAACGGCAATTCTCCCGGGATGGGGCCTCCGGGAAAAATGGCTTGACGTAATTTTTTTAATTTTGATAGTCTAATCATTTAGTTTCAACAGGTCCAGCCCCTCGCAGGCAACTCCCGTCGCCTTGCCCCGGGCACCGGCCGCACCTGACGAAGCCCACAGCGCCTCGGTTTCCGACGGCCGACCCAACCCATCACCTCGCGCCGCGCATGAAAGGGTTTGCAGCGCCGCCAGCATATTACCCAAAGGGGGGATATGAACCCGTTTGATGCCGTCGTCATCGTCATCGTGGTTTTTTGCCTGGTCCGGGGCCTTTTCCGGGGGCTGATCAAGGAAGTCTCGTCCATCATCGGGGTTCTGGCCGGCTTCTATGCCGCCTACACCTATTATGCCAGCCTGGCCGACTTTTTGACCGACTGGCTTGCCCACCGCGACTACACCAACCTCCTGAGCTTTCTGCTCATTTTCTGCGCCGTCTTTTTCACGATCAGCCTGCTGGGCGTGGTGACCAAATACCTGCTCAATATCGCCTACCTGGGGTGGTTTGACCGCATCTGCGGCGCCGGTTTCGGGTTCAGCAAGGGCATCCTGATCACCGCCGTGCTGCTGATCGTGCTGACCGCGTTTCTTCCCAAAGGCGCCCCGCTGATCAAAAATTCGCGACTCTCGCCGTATGTCGCCAGCCTGGCCGAGAACATGGCCCGGGTGGTGTCGCCACAGATGAAAAAGCAGTTTCAAACCAAGCTTGAGGAGATGAAAAAAGCATGGCGCCACCCCATTTAGACCCGCCGCACGAGACTGCGACCGGGGGCCGCCTGGCGGCCATGGTCCATTTGGTGAACACCCTGCGGGGTGAAAACGGCTGCCCCTGGGACCGCAAGCAGACCACCGAATCCCTCAGCGTATACCTGATCGAAGAGGTCTTCGAACTGGTGGAGGCGATCGCATCCGGCAACCGCCGGGCGATCTGCGAGGAATTCGGCGACGTTCTCTTCCAGATCGTTTTTTTGGCCACTCTGCTGCAGGAGGAGGGCAAGTTCGATCTCGACGAGGTCGTCGATGGCAACACCGCCAAGATGGTCCGCCGCCACCCCCATGTCTTCGGCAAGGCAACCGCCGCCGACAGCGGCGAGGTTCGCAAACAGTGGCGCCGGATCAAGCAAGAAGAGGCCCATGCGTCGCCCCGGGCGTCCATCCTGGACGGGGTGCCCAGCGGTCTGCCGGCCCTGATGCGGGCCTACCGGGTTTCGGAGCGCGCAGCAGGAAGCGGTTTTGACTGGGAGGATCTTGGCGGGGTGATGCACAAGGTCGAGGAGGAGTGGGAGGAGTTCAAGTCGGCCCTGGGGGTGGGCCAGGCGCCGGCTGAAACCCGCGCGGCGGTTGCGCTGGAGTTTGGCGACCTGCTTTTTACGCTGGTCAACGTGGCCCGTTTTGCCAGGATCCACCCGGAAACCGCGCTTACCAGCGCCACCGAAAAGTTCAGCCGCAGGTTTCGCCGGATGGAGGGGCAGCTCAAGGCCAGCGGCCGCAGCCTGGATTCGGTGGGCGGCGCCGAGTTGGACCGGTTGTGGCAGCAGGCCAAGGCAGCCACCGCCGACCCTGCGGCGGGGCCCCCGGCCGCGGCCGGCGGGGACGCCCCGGCAACACCGTAACCCTCATGCTCCAGGCCAAATTCTGATGATTACGATTATTGATTACGATGCCGGAAACCTGGCCAGTGTCCAACGGGCGGTGACGCACATCGGGGGGGACTGCCGGGTGACCAACCACCTCGACCAAATCGCGGCGGCCGACCGGATTATTTTTCCGGGGGTCGGCGCCGCCGGAACGGCCATGCAGAGCCTCCGCAAGTCCGGGCTGGACCGGGCCCTGAAGGCGGCCTACGCGGCGGGCAAACCGATTCTCGGCATCTGTCTCGGCACTCAGATCGTTCTTTCCCACAGCCGGGAGAACGATACCGCCTGCCTGGGGCTGATAGACGGTGAAGTGGAGGCCTTCGACCGTCACGCGCAATTTCCCGCCGGCGGCCGACTCAAAATCCCCCACATGGGCTGGAACCGCATCCACCCGCTGAAGCCGCATCCCCTTCTGGCGGGTATCGGGCCGGAGGACGAATTTTACTTCGTCCACAGCTTTTACCCCAATCCCGCGAACCCCGAGCACCTTCTGGCGACGACCACCTACGGGATCACTTTTGCCTCCGTCATCGGCTGCAAAAACCTGGTCGCCACCCAGTTTCATCTGGAAAAAAGCGGCCGGCCGGGGTTGACCATGCTGAAGAACTTCTGCAGCTGGTCGCCCTCCTGAAAATACCGCCGGGACGGCGGCACACCCCGCCGCCCGGCCCAGGCCCGAGGAGACATCAGCGGCCGAAGCCCCGAACCCATCGTCCAGGGCAACCACCCCCCAAAAAAAAGAGTCGAGGCATGCTAAGCAAACGCATCATTCCCTGTCTGGATGTCCGCGAGGGCCGGACCACCAAGGGCATCAAGTTCGAGAACAATATCGACATCGGCGACCCGGTGGCGATGGCGCGCCACTACTACGAAGCCGGCGCCGACGAGATCGTCTTTTACGACATCACCGCCTCCCACGAAAAGCGCGACATCATGATCGACGTGGTCCGGCGAGTGGCGGAGACCATTTTCATTCCCTTCTCGGTGGGCGGGGGCATTCGAACCGTTGAGGACATGCGTGCGGTCCTGCTGGCGGGTGCGGAGAAGGTGAGCGTCAACTCGGCGGCCGTCAAAAACCCGGAGATCATCGCTCAGGGGGCCGAGGCCTTCGGCAGCCAGTGCGTGGTCCTGGGAATGGACGTCAAACACGTCGGCAAGCGGGACGGCATCCCCTCAGGCTACGAAATCGTCATCAACGGCGGCCGCAGCTATATGGGGATCGACGCCCTGGACTGGGCACGTCGGGCGCAGGCCCTGGGTGCCGGCGAGATCTGTCTAAACTCCATCGACGCCGACGGCACCTGCGAAGGCTACGAATTGAACCTGACGCGGCTGATTTCCGAACATGTGACCATACCGGTGATCGCCTCCGGCGGCGCCGGAACACCGGCACACATCGGCGAGGTCCTGACCCGCGGCAGGGCCGACGCCGCCCTGATCGCCTCCATGGTCCACTACGGCACCTACACCGTCGCCGACATCAAGTCTTACTTAAGTGCTCGCGGAATTAAGGTTCGCGCCAGCTGGTAAGGATCTGCGGCAGAGCCGCACGGGGCTCCGCGCCGGTCTCCCGGCTCAGACATAATCACCCCGCTGAAAGCGAATCACTTCCACATTGGCGGCCACCGCCGAACGGGCTGCAAGGGTCTGAAGTTCCGGTTCCGGGTGCGGCTCCGAATCGGCTGCGGCCATCAAGCGCTCAGCCTGGGTTTGGATTTCCACCACCAGCGGCGCAATCTGCCGCAGGCTTTTGTTGGGGTCCGCGAGTTGCCGGGCATAGGCGTCCAACAGATCAATCAGCCGACCGGTACCCGCCACCAGCGCGTCGCTGCCGTTTTCGATGGTGGGCATCTGCGCCGGGCGGACCTCACCCAGGGCTCCGGCCCCGGTGGGCACCGGCGGCGGGCTCTGCCGGGCCTGCAGGGTCTGTTGAAGGGTTTCTTGAAAACCGGTGCCCCCGGTATCCTTGAAATCCCGGGGTTGGGACGGCGGCAGGCCTGGCTGGAGAGGGCATATTCGGGTCATGAAAGGGCCTCCTGAAAGGTTTTCTCTGATGACAAGCAAAAAAAAGGCCGGTTTTTTAAAACCGGCCTTTTTTATTTTTTCGTATGACTTTCAACCTGTTATGGAGGACACCACCCTGAGCGCGCGCATCGAAGAAACTTTAACGGGAAAAATTTGCCTACCGCCGGCAAATATTCTCAGCCCCAACCCCCCACCATCTTTTCGGCGACCCGCTGCGGGCTGAATTGGTAGCTCCCGGCATTGAGCGCGGTGCGCAGCGGTTCGACGGCTTCGATCCGGATTTCGGGAGCCGAAAGCACAGCCGAGCGCGCCAGCTCGGCCATTCGGCTGGCGCTCGAGATCCGCACCACGGAGGGGCCCTCCCGGTCGCCAGGTTTTGCGGGGGTCAGCGGCAAGCGATCGAGTTTGGGCTTTTCCGTGTTTCGGGTATAGGACCTCATCTGAACCACTGCGCCGCCTGCGGCACTGGCTGCTGCCTTCATTGAAGACCTCCGGAGCTGGGCGTCATTTTCTTGCCAACCGCTTCCCGCACCAACTCTTCCAGGCGCTGGCTGAGAAATCGGGAATCCTCGACGGGCAGGTTGCAGGATTTTTTTTGATTGCTGGCATCGATCACATTGAAGATGAACTGGGCCGGCTGCCGCCGCGACGGCGGCCGCATCCGGCTGCCCGCGGGCGGCGAACCCGTTTGGACCGACGGCACGTCGGCCGGCAACGATTCAAAACGCGAGAGCCTCTCGACGATATCCGCCGCCACCTTGTCGATGACCGCCTGACGCTTGCCCTCATCGGAGATATTGATCTTTCCGATGGACGGCTTGGCGCCGCCCCCCGCCCCGTCACCGGGTTGGCTCAACTGACGGGTGTAGACCTTCAGCACATTATG